>JAZSOJ010000015.1:0-5438 GCA_045536855.1 Clostridia bacterium
GACCGGTTGTTTCGAAATGGGCTGTTGGATTTGCGGGATTGGTAAATTGTCCGGCGATGATGCTGTGCGGGATTTCCTTAGAAAGAGCTTCCGCTTTTTCGATAGCGCCCGCCATTCCTTTTTTGCCGTCGGTTAAAACCAATTCCGCACCATAGGCCTTCATCAGCAGTTGCCGTTCTTTTGACATTGTCTCCGGCATCACGATAATTACCCGATACCCCTTTGCAGCACAAAGCATCGAAAGTCCGACACCCGTGTTCCCGCTGGTTGGTTCAATGATGACAGAATCTTGCGCAAGAACTCCACTGGACTCGGCGGACGCAAGCATTGACTTTGCGACACGGTCTTTTGCAGAACCGCCGGGATTTTGAGATTCGAGCTTCGCAAGAATGTTTGCGCTGAGACGAAGTTCTTTTTTTAGGGCAGAAAGAGCAATCAAGGGTGTGTTTCCAATCAATTCTTCTACACCGTTTCGAATGTTTGCCATAACATAACTCCTTATTGAATCAAAATGAGATAAAGATGGTTCCTCTTTTGGGAACCATCTTTATCATTTCTCATTTTTTCAGTTTCATTACTTCTTCCGCCTGCAGAGCAATATTTTCTGCAGTCAGGCCGTACATTTCCATCAAGGGAGCAGGCTTTCCAGACTGACCGAAAATATCCTGCGTGCCTACACGGCGCAACGGAACGGGACATTCCTCACTCAAAACTTCCGCAACAGCACTGCCCAGACCGCCGATAATACTATGCTCTTCGGCAGTAACGATCGCACCGGTTTCTTTTGCGGCACATGTGAGAATTTCACGGTCAATCGGTTTAATCGTATGAATGTTAATTACACGGGCTGAAATGCCTTTTTCTGCTAAAATATCTTTTGCAGCAAGTGCTTCAGGGACCATAAGACCTGTAGCGACCAAGGTGACGTCACTTCCTTCGGCCAAAAGGACGCCCTTACCCAATTCAAACTGATAATCCTCACGCTCGAACATTTCCGGGACAGCAAGTCTTCCAAAACGCAGATATACCGGACCGTCATGTTCGAGAGCGGCCTTTACCGCATAATAAGCTTCTGTTGCGTCTGCCGGATTGATAATAGTCATATTGGGCAGAGAACGCATGAGGGCAATATCTTCTAAGCATTGGTGTGTTGCGCCGTCTTCGCCAACGGAAATGCCGGCGTGTGTTGCGCCAATTTTAACATTAAGACGAGGGTAACAAATAGAGTTCCTGATTTGCTCAAATGCTCTTCCGGCGGCGAACATAGCAAAGGAGCTTGCAAATACGGTTTTGCCACAAGAGGCGATGCCTGCAGCGGTGGACATCATATTTGCTTCTGCAATTCCTGTATTGAAGAAACGCTCAGGGAATTTCTTTTTAAATGTATCCGTTTTGGTAGATTTGGAAAGGTCCGCATCCAAAACAACAAAATCATATGTATCTCCAAATTCGGCGAGAGCGAGGCCGTATGCCTCACGAGTTGCTGTCTTAGCCATTTAATTGAACCTCCAATTCTTTGATTTGTGCATCGAGTTCTGCGGCAGCCTGACGATATTGTTCCTCGTTCGGTGCGCTACCGTGCCAAGCAGGATTATTTTCCATAAAGGAAACGCCTTTTCCCTTGATGCTTTTCATTAAAAGGAGGGTAGGCTTGCCTTTTACGGTTCTTGCCTCTTTCAGTGCATCACAGAGTGCGATGATATCGTGCGCATCGACCAAAATAACGTTCCAGCCAAACGCTTCAAACTTTTTGTCAATTGGCAGAGGAGACATAACTTCTTTAATGTCGCCGTCAATCTGAAGACCATTAAAATCAACAATCGCAACAAGATTATCCAATTGATAATGAGCCGCATACATTGCCGCCTCCCATACTTGTCCTTCTTCCAACTCGCCATCACCTAAAATGGTATATACACGATAATCTTTTTTGTCAATTTTAGCGGCGAGAGCCATTCCGTTAGCGGCACAGATGCCCTGACCAAGCGAACCGGTGGACATATCCACACCGGGAACTCCCTTCATATCAGGATGCCCTTGCAAATAACTACCGATTCTGCGGAAAGTCGGCAGATCCTCTGTCGGGAAAAATCCTCGTTCGGCAAGTGTTGCATAAAGTGCTGGTGCACAGTGTCCTTTCGATAGAACAAAACGATCACGATCCGGGTTTTTCGGATTTTTCGGATCAATATTCATTTCCTCAAAATACAAAACTGTTAAAATATCAGCGATGGAAAGGGAACCTCCCGGATGACCCGAGGCAGCGCTGTAAACAGCTGTAACAGTTTCTTTTCTCACGCGGCTTGCAATAAGTTTCAATTCGGTTACTCTTTTGTTATCCACGCAAAACGCTCCTTTGTTATATAGTAAAGTTATTTATTGTCTTGACAATGTGCATATGAAATACGCATCAGTTCGGTCAGTCGCTCATTTTCTCCGCAAAGATATAAATATCCGAATAGTGCTTCAAGCGCAGTTGCATGACGATAGTCGGTCACATCTGCATGCTTTGGAATCGTTGCCGATTTGGCGTTTCGACCACGCTTAAAGACAGCAAGTTCATCTTCGGTCAAAAGATCCATAATTTGTTTTGCGGCATGTGCTTGTGCTTCTGCCTTTACATAAGCGATTGTCTTATGATGAAGAGAGTGTGCACTGGTGTTTGCTTGTGAGAGAACTTGTGCACGCACATAAACTTCATAGACAGCGTCCCCGATAAAAGCAAGCGCTAAAGGAGAATATTCACGGGGCGTAACGACAGTTCCCTCAGGTACCAGATGATGGATATCCATATTGTACTCCTTCTTTCGTCAGGCGTTTGTGATGATGTGTACTTTGACTCCCTGACGGGTATCCTCAAGTTCGATGCCCATGGCTTTTAGTTCATCACGAATACTGTCGGCGAGAGCCCAATCTTTTGCGGCACGGGCCTCTTTTCTTTTTTCAATCAGTGCTTTCGCCTCATCGGAAAGTGTATCCTCCTGCTTTTTGGTAAAGATACCAAGCACTGCACCGAGTTCACGATATACAGCGGAAGCCTCCTCAATCAAAGAGAGAGGGGAGTCTGCGGTGATGGAGGAGTTTAAGTGTCTTGCGGCATCAAACAAAGCGGAGATAGCGTCTGCCGTATTTAAGTCATCATCCATTGCAGTGCAGAATTGTGTTTTGAATTTATTAAGCTGAGAAAGGACTTCGTGTTCCCCAGCGGAAAGTTCACGTTTTTTTGCTTTGCTCGCAAGGAAATCAAGGTTGTAAAGGCAGTTATACAAACGCTCAAGACCTGCTTTAGACTGAGCTAAAAGCTCATCGGAAAAGTTGATGGCACTGCGGTAATGGGCGGAGAGCATAAAAAAGCGAATGACTTCATACTCGTATTTTGCGGCAACATCACGCACGGTAAAAAAATTACCTTTTGATTTAGACATTTTTTCATTGTTTACGTTAATGTACCCATTATGCATCCAATAACGAGCGAACGGTTTGCCGTTTGCAGCTTCGCTCTGTGCGATTTCGTTTTCGTGATGAGGAAAAATCAGGTCCTGACCACCGGAGTGAATATCGATCGTTTCACCGAGGTATTTATTTACCATCGCAGAACACTCAATATGCCAACCCGGACGACCTTCGCCCCAGGCACTTGGCCAGAAGGGTTCACCTTCTTTTTTCTTCTTCCAAAGTGCAAAGTCTGCCGGATGCCTTTTGCCCTCGTCGACATCAATGCGAGCACCGGCTTCCAGATCTTCCAAGGGTTGTTTGGAGAGTTTGCCGTATTGGTCAAATTTTCTGGTATCAAAATATACGCCGTCACTTGTTTCGTAAGCATATCCCTTTTCCATCAGCTTTTGGATGATATCCAAAATGGCATCAATGTTTTCCGTTGCTTTTGGGTGAATGCTTGCTTCGCCGATGTTCAAGCCTTTTGCATCGGTAAAGTATTCGGCAATATATTGCTCGGCAAGATCTTTTACGGTGATGCCGAGTTCGTTGGCTTTACGAATCATTTTATCGTCAATATCTGTAAAGTTCTGTACAAATTTTACTTCATAGCCGCAATATTCAAGATAGCGGCGCAAAGTATCGAAAATAATAAACGGACGTGCGTTTCCGATATGGAAATAGTTATAAACCGTCGGACCGCAGGAATACATCCGCACTTTTCCCTCTTCCAGCGGCTTAAATTCTTCCTTTTGTCTGGTTAAAGTATTATATATCTTCATGTTCGGTTTTCTCCTCACTTTTTTTCAATCAATTTTTGAAGTTCTGAAATTTTTTCTTCTAAGCCTGCGAGCTGCTGTGCTACCGGGTCGGGAACGTGGACCTGGTCAAGGTCAATTACGTCAACCCTTTGGTCATTGATTTTTACCACACGAGCCGGGACGCCGACGCAAGTGGAATTTGGAGGAACTTCACTTAAAACAACGGCATTAGAAGCAATCTTTGAGTTATCACCAACCTTAAATGGTCCCAAAACCTTGGCACCGCAACCGATCATGACATTGTTTCCAATCGTGGGATGACGCTTTCCTGTTTCTTTTCCCGTGCCGCCAAGCGTAACCCCCTGATAAATCGTTACATTATCGCCGATTTCTGTGGTTTCGCCGATGACAACACCCATGCCGTGGTCGATAAAAAGACCTTTGCCGATGGTTGCACCGGGGTGGATTTCTATTCCGGTCCAAAAACGGCCGCATTGTGAAATATATCTTGCAAGTGTGTAGCGCTTGTGTCTGTAAAGCCAGTGGGCTATTTTATACCAACAAACTGCGTGAAAACCTGAGTATAAGAAAATAATCTCGAAAGCATTTCTTGCAGCGGGGTCACGCTCTTTAATCGCACGGACCTCTTCTTTAATAAAACGAAACAAGCACTCACCTCATTTATGGACAAATTTCTACACATACGCATAGATACTATTATTATAGTACGAAAAAAAGAAAAAAGCAACCGCAACCTGCCGAAAAAACTATTTTTTTTAATAATTTCTTATTTAGGAAAATTTTGTGTTTTCCAATAAAAGAGCGACCGCAACAATTGCGGTCGCTTAATGATATTTTTTAGTTCATTTGTTCAAACGCAGCAGTAAGCGCTTTAATCCAACCGTCAATACCCAGGAGAGAACTGTCGATGGAAATGTGATAATTTTTTGCTTCGCCCCATTTTTGACCGGAGTAGTAGTTATAGAAATTTGCACGCTTTTTATCTGTTTTTGCAATCAAATCTGACGCCTTGTCTGCGGATAACTGATAGGTATTTATCGTTCGCTCCAAACGTTTTTCCAGAGGTGCATGAACAAACAGATTCATACAATCATTTCGCTCACGCAGGATATAATCTGCGCATCTTCCGACAATGACGCAAGAACCTTTTTCGGCCAATTCCCGGATTACATCTGACTGAATTCGAAACAGGGTTTCGTTCATAAAAATGGGTGGCATACC
>JAZSOJ010000206.1:0-2057 GCA_045536855.1 Clostridia bacterium
CTGTTAATCCGCAGGTCGTTGGTTCAAGTCCAACAGGGGGAGCCATGCAAAAGACAAGTTTCGAATGAAACTTGTCTTTTTGCATCATATCCGTTATGATATTACTCTGTGAGCGATAATGTATGCCGCTGCTATGAAGGAACGGTTATTTGAGCTTCAAGATCCGCAGGAGCTTGCCGATGCTGCGATGAACGGATAGATAGTATTTCGGGAAGAATTTCGTGCGGAACTTCGGCTGCGGCTTCTTTAAGAATTCACTGACCTTCTGATACGTGTTTTCCCATTCGGGGAAGGAGAGGGTTTCGTCGGGCCTGTGACACGCATGGTATCCCACGCCAAGATTGACGCCGCATGCGTTCCAGCAAAGCACCTCGAGA
Organism: Clostridia bacterium; assembly: GCA_045536855.1. GTDB lineage: Bacteria > Bacillota > Clostridia > UBA1381 > UBA9506 > RGIG1666. Next base: position 378 of record JAZSOJ010000206.1, read on the forward strand.
TCTGAACCGCCGGCCGTCTTAGCGTCGATGAAGCCTAAAGTGTCATTGATGTATTTTTTGAATTTTTCTGTATTGTCGACCTGATTGTAAAGGCATTGGTCAGTGCCGATCCAATCAAAGACGATCAGGTAGGAGTGACGATTGATTTGACGGTACAGTCTGCGATGCGAGCGCTTCAGATAATAAGAGCCGTGCTTGCCGTATTCTTCGCCATCAACGATCAACAGACTGTGACCGCTATCCTTCAACGCCCAGAGCATTGCGCAGCCGGCACGGTCGTCTGCTCCGAGGCCGCACGTCGGTTCTTCATTTCTGAAAACACCGTCTGCGAATGTCACGCAGGCCGGTTTGGCGGGATATCTTCCGTGTTCTCGATCCCAAAGCGTGTCGATGTGGGCGACCAACAAAACGGCGTCCTTTCTGTTGCCGGGAACATAGACAAACCGCTCCATGGACTTGCCGCTGCTTTTGGCGATCGCATTTGGCAGGGCGGCGAAGCGTTCAAAGATCCGCTCGCCGCTTTCAAGCGGCGTATTTAGAAATTCGTGCAATAGGTCAATGTGCTGTTCTTTCATAATAACTTTCCTTTCCGGCGGTTGTCAATTGGTGTCAGATATGTTATACTAAGGCGTATCTTAAGTCGTCAAAACGCCCGGGCACCGGACCTTTTTCCGCTGTACTGACTCTTTTTCCGTGCAATACACAAGGCATTCCTGCGGAAAAAGACTTGTACAACGAGAAAATCCCTCGCTGTTGGTCATTCTGCCGGGTTTCAGATACGCCCTAATTATCGAGAAGCAGGACTGTAATGACTGCAAGTGTGAGAAAGGAGAAAACGCTGTGATTTCGATCATAATCCCCGTGTATAACCGGCGAGAATATATTGAGGAGTGTATTCGTTCCGTTCAGGCGCAGACCTACAAAGATTATGAGATCATTTTTATAGATGACGGTTCCACCGACGACTCGCTTTCGATCTGCAAGGCGCTTGCTCGGCAAGATCCTTCGGTTCGGGTTCTGCAGAGTGATCACGGCGGCGTTTCGGCGGCACGCAATATTGGACTTGAGGCGGCCAAGGGTGACTATGTTTTCTTTTTGGACTCGGATGACATCATCCATCCCAAGCTGCTGGAGGTTTTGGTGACTGCCATGAAGGAGACGAAGGCCGAGATCGGCGGCACTCGCTGCCTGGGCATATGGGAGCAGTATTGGAAAAATATTTATAAGTATATTGATAAAATGCCCGATACCAATGCTGCGACATATCAGGACTTCGAGCAGACTCTCAAGCTCGTGCTGGGCACGGAGGGTGAAAATCCGCTGTCTATGATCGGCGGCGTTATGATGAAGCGAGAGATCATCGGCGAAACCAGGTTCCGTTCCGATCTTTATATCGGTGAAGATTTCTTCTTCATCTACGAGAATATGATCAAGAATTGCTGCACCGTGTTTTTGAAGCAGCCGTGGTATTACTCTCGTTTTCACGCCACGAATTCCTCGTGGGATTTTGGCTATAGCGGCTTTATGAACCGAGTTCTGCGCCGTGAGTTGGTGTGGAGAAACGAGGAGGCGCTTGGCCGTCGAAGGAATGCTGCAGTGCAGAAAAATGCTACATTTGGCCTCTACAAGTCTTTCATCCAAAGAAAGGGGCTGCCGAAAGAGGACCGGCGCAAGATCAAA
>JAZSOJ010000207.1:0-3207 GCA_045536855.1 Clostridia bacterium
ATGGCTACGATCCGACTTGCCGTTGATGCTGATGACAGCCATCGCCTCTTTGGAATGTGCACCCGTACGTACAAAGAGGCGGCGCACAAGACCACGGTGGGAAGCTTCATCATAAGCACGAACGTTATATTCTTTCATATAGCGGATGAGAGTGCAAAGCAGATCGGAGGCAAAGCGGTCGCCCAATCGGCAATCGGACAAAGCGATAATATGATGACTTTTACCGGCATAAAAACCGCCGACTAAGCGGCCGTCCGGTTTATGGCCGACAGGAAAGACCATTTTGTTTCGATAGCGGCAAGGATTTTCCATGCCCAGCGTGGGGAAAAGCTCCGTATCCTGAAGGTCCAAATGCCCGAGGCGGGTGAGCGCATCCGTCACCATCTGCTGTTTCATCCGGAGCTGATACGGATACGAAAGATGTAAAAGTTGGCAACCGCCGCACTTGGGATATGCCGGGCAAGGGGACTCGGTGCGGTTTTCCGAAGGGGTGAGGATGCGGACAAGACGAGCAAAGGCATAGGTTTTTTTCACCTTTGTAATTTCAATTTCTACTGTGTCGCCTGCCGCCGCACCCGGAACAAAGACTGCTATCGAATCAATCCGACAGACGCCGGCACCGGTCTCGGTGTTTGCAGTAATTTCGGCTGTATATAGGGTTTTTTCTGTCAGCACCGTCATCCTCCTTTTGCATTCTGTTTTTTTCCTGTTTTTATTCTATCATACCATTTCATATTTTTCCATAAAAAAGGGCAGAATAAAGAAAAATTTTTCTGCTCGGGAACGTTTTGTCAACGCCGCCACATATTGACAAAAAAGCCGAATGGGTGTATACTTTTTATGGGGTCAGCGAATGCGCCGACACCGCAATTGATTCCAAAATAAGGAGTGATTTTGTTATGCCATACGAGGAAGGGCTTAACATCACCTTTGCTTTTATCGTTGCTTTGATCATCTCGTTTGCCGCAACGCCGCTGGTTAAGCGAATGGCGTTTTCCGTTGGTGCGGTGGATGTGCCGAAAGACAAACGGCGTATGCACAAAAAGCCGATGGCACGGCTGGGCGGTCTTGCGATTTTTTATGGATTTATTGTCAGCGTCTTGTGCTTTTCGGACTTTCTCTTGCCGTCGGGCGGTATTCATTGGGGTATCATCGGCATTTTAATCGGAAGTCTCATCATTACGGTGTTGGGTATTTTTGATGACATCAAGCCCCGCCCGGCACTGTTTAAGTTTTTAATCCAGATTGTTGCAGCGGCGATTCCTGTACTTTTGAATGTGCGAGTGTTTGCCATTTCCAATCCTTTTGCGGCGAATGAATTGTTGCGCCTGCCGGACTGGCTTTCCATCGGCGGCAGTATTTTATGGATTGTCGGTGTTACGAATGCGGTGAATTTGATTGACGGGTTAGACGGTCTTGCGGTCGGCGTTTCTTCGATTGCCGCCGTGGCACTTTTGTCAATTCTTTTGATTTCGCCCAATACGAGCGTAACGTTATTGGTAATGGCGGCGGCGCTTGCCGGTGCTTGCTTTGGATTTTTGCCGTATAACTTCAATCCGGCAAAAATTTTTATGGGTGATACCGGCGCCACCTTTTTAGGGTTTATTCTTGCGTGCATTTCGATCCAGGGCCCGTTTAAGACCTATGTCGCCTTTATGGTGCCGATGTTGGTGCTGGGTTTACCGATTTTCGATACCTTATTTGCCATTGTTCGCCGACTGGCCAAAGGACAGGGTATTATGACGCCTGATCGGGGACATCTGCATCACCGCCTGATTGACAAAGGCTTTTCTCACCGTGCGACCGTAATTATTCTCTACGGAATGTCGGCGATTTTAGCAATCAGCGGGATTGTTATGATTCTTTCGGGAATATCCCGTGCAATGATTTTAATTATTTTGGTTGTTTTGTTCTTGGTGTTTGCCCTCGGCTTGGTTAATCGTTTTAATTTCCACGAGGAAGAGAGCGAGCCGGAACAAGCGCCGACAGAAGAAAAGCGGGAAGAAAGCGAGAAGAAAACGGAGGGTGCCGATGAGTAAGATAAAAGTAATGACTGTTTTCGGAACTCGTCCCGAGGCGATTAAAATGGCACCGCTGGTGAAAGAATTAGAGTCCAGAGAAGAAATTGAGTCGGTCGTCTGCGTAACCGCTCAGCATCGCCAGATGCTCGATCAGGTGCTTGCACGGTTTTCCATTACGCCCGACTATGACCTCAATATCATGCAAATGGCGCAAACGCTTTCTGATATCACATCAAAATCGCTGGTCGGTTTAGAAAGCGTGATGAAAGAGGTACAGCCCGATATCGTTTTGGTGCACGGAGACACATCAACAACCTTTGCAGGTGCGCTTGCCGCATTTTACTGTCAAATTAAGGTTGGCCATGTGGAAGCAGGTCTTAGAACCTACGATAAATATTCGCCGTTTCCGGAGGAAATGAATCGCAAGCTGACAACCGCACTTACCGACATCTATTTTGCACCCACCCCAAACAATAAGGAAAATCTTTTGCGTGAACAGGTGGATGAGAATTTGATTTATATTACGGGCAATACGGTCATCGATGCCATCCGTGCGACGGTTGAGGATGACTATTGTTTCAAAAATGAATTTTTACGAGAGTTTTCGTTTGACAAAAGACGTGTTATTTTAGTTACGGCACACCGCAGAGAAAATCTTGGCGAGCCGCTTTCCAATATCTGCCGGGCCATTCGACGCACGGTGGATGTCCATCCGGACACTTGTGTAATCTATCCCGTACACTTAAACCCAAAGGTTAGGGAAACGGTGTTTGCGCTTTTGGGCGGCCATGAGCGCATTCATTTGATTGACCCTTTGGATGTGGAGGAACTGCACAATCTGATCGCCCGTTCCTATTTTGTCATGACCGATTCAGGGGGTTTGCAGGAGGAGGCTCCGTCCCTTGGAAAACCGGTGCTTGTGCTTCGCAACGAAACGGAACGTCCGGAGGCAGTAAGTGCGGGTACCGTAAAAATAGCGGGGGTGAGCGAGAACGAAATCTTCCGACTCGCAGACGAACTTTTAAGCAATAGCGAGGAGTATGAAAGAATGTCCCGTGCGGTCAATCCTTATGGAGATGGCTTTGCATCCCGCCGTACCGCAGATGCGATTTTATATTATTTCGGAAAAATGAAAGAAAAGCCCGACGATTTTAAGGCAGAATAGAAAGAGGCGGCGGCTTTGGTA
>JAZSOJ010000158.1:0-2776 GCA_045536855.1 Clostridia bacterium
CATTTGGTTTGTCTTCCTAAGACCGCTTGGCCTCCGACTTCCGTCTATCGTCCGTGACAACAATAAATGTATTCTGTGCCGTCGTTGCGTCAGCGTATGTAAGAAAGTACAGACCGTTGGCGTCATTGATGCAAAAGAGCGTGGCTTTATCACACAGATTGGTTGTACCTTTGATAAGCCGCTTGCTGATACCGACTGCGTAATGTGCGGTCAGTGTATCGTTGCTTGCCCGGTTGGCGCATTGTATGAAAAGGACAGCACCAAAGATGTTTGGGCAGCACTTTCCGATGAATCCAAGCACGTTGTTGTACAGACGGCTCCGGCAGTTCGTGTTGCTTTGGGTGAAGAGTTCGGAATGCCGATTGGCAGCCGAGTGACCGGTAAAATGGTTACAGCTCTCAGAAAGCTTGGCTTTGACAAGGTATTTGATACTGACTTTGCAGCTGACCTTACCATTATGGAAGAGGGCACCGAGCTGTTGGGCCGTATCAAAGATGGCGGTAAGTTCCCGATGATTACTTCTTGTAGCCCGGGTTGGGTTAAGTTCTGTGAACATAACTTCCCGGATCTTTTGGATAACCTTTCTACCGCAAAATCTCCGCACGAAATGTATGGCGCAATCATTAAGTCCTACTATGCGGAAAAAGCGGGTATTGACCCGAAAGATATTTATGTGGTATCGGTTATGCCGTGTACTGCGAAAAAGTTCGAGAGCGAAAGAGAAGAACTCGCCGGCACCGGTTATCCGGATGTTGATGCAGTACTCACCACTCGTGAGCTTGCAAAGATGATTAAAGAAGCTCGCATTGACTTTGCAAAACTCGCTGATACCGGTTTCGACCATCCGTTTGGCGAAGAAGCCAGCGGTGCAGGCGTTATCTTTGGTGCAACCGGCGGTGTTATGGAGGCGGCTCTCAGAACTGTATCCGAAGTTCTGACCGGTAAATCTTTTGATGAAATCGAGTATAGCGCAGTTCGTGGCACCGAGGGCATCAAGGAAGCAACCGTAACCATTGGCGACCTCGATGTTAAAGTTGCAGTTGCCAGCGGCCTGGGTAATGCGAGAGCGCTTTTAGAAAAAGTGCAAAAGGGCGAAGCAGACTATCACTTCATTGAAATCATGGCTTGCCCCGGCGGCTGTGTAACCGGTGGCGGTCAGCCGATTCAGCCGGCAAAAGTTCGTGCTGAAATCGACTTAAAGGCTGAGCGTGCGAAGGCAATCTATGATGAAGACCGTAGCCTTAAAGTTCGTAAATCCCATGAAAATCCGTATATCAAGCAGTTGTACGATGAATTCTTGGGTGAGCCTTGCGGCCATAAGTCTCACAAACTTCTTCACACGTATTACACCGCAAGACCGAGACTGAAATAATCAAAAGATTCAAGGAGTTGCAGAATTTTCTGTAACTCCTTATTTTTTATGTCGAATTTACTTGAATGTGGAGGAGTTTTTTAGTATAATTGATGCATAGAGAATTTTATTTCATAAAATTCTTAATAGCTAACGCTCTTTTGTGCTCATACGAGCACTGCATCAATTGACGGCGTCGTAAAAATGCTCTTGCAAGCAAGCATTTTTACTCCTGGTAAAATTAAATGTATACTAATTATATAATGGAGTGAAATAGGGGTAATATGAGGAAAGGTTGTGGAAGCAATGTCGATGGTTGGGTTTGACAATGACAAATATCTGCAGATGCAGTCGCAGCATATTGGGGAGAGAATCGCCCAGTTTGGCGGTAAGCTCTACTTAGAATTTGGTGGAAAGCTGTTTGATGATTATCATGCGGCTCGTGTTTTGCCCGGTTTTCAGCCGGACAGTAAGCTGAAAATGCTTCTGCAGCTGAAAGATAAAGTCGAAGTTGTGATTGCGATCAATTCCTCTGATATTGAGAAAAATAAATTGCGTGGTGATTTGGGCATCACTTATGACATGGACGTTCTTCGCCTGATTGATTGTTTCCGCCATATAGGGTTGTTTGTCGGTAGCGTTGTTATGACGCAGTTTACCGGCCAGCCGACAGCAGAGGCTTTTCAAAGGCGCCTGGAGATGCTTGGCATCAAGGTCTACCGCCACTACTTAATTGAGGGTTATCCCTCTGATATCCCCAAAATTGTGAGTGACGACGGCTATGGAAAGAATGAATATATCGAAACCAGTCGGGAACTTGTGGTTGTTACGGCACCCGGTCCGGGTAGCGGCAAAATGGCAACCTGCCTTTCTCAGCTTTATCATGACCACAAGCGTGGAATCAAAGCTGGGTATGCAAAGTTTGAAACTTTCCCGATCTGGAATCTTCCGCTTCAGCATCCGGTAAATCTTGCTTACGAGGCAGCAACCGCAGACTTAAATGATGTAAATATGCTGGATCCATTCCATTTGGAGGCGTATGGAGAAACTACGGTGAATTATAACCGTGATGTGGAGATATTCCCCGTCCTTAGAGCCATGTTTGAGCGCATTGTGGGGGAATGCCCTTATAAGTCGCCGACGGATATGGGCGTTAATATGGCAGGAAATTGTATTACAGACGATGAAGCGGTGATCAAAGCCTCTCAGCAGGAAATTATCAGACGTTATTATACTGCGCTGTGCGAGCAGAGAAAAGGTCTTTTGGGTGAAGATGTTGTGCTGAAATTGGAGCTTTTGATGAACAAAGCAGGCATCACACAGCACGAGCGACCGGTGGTTGCGCCGGCGCTGCAAAAGGCTGCGATTACGGGAGCACCGGCGGCGGCGATGGAGCTTTCTGATGGCAGGATTGTAACTGGAAAG
>JAZSOJ010000024.1:0-27276 GCA_045536855.1 Clostridia bacterium
GAGCGTGCGGATATTTCTACCTTCACGGCCGATGATTCTGCCCTTCATCTCATCACTCGGCAGATTGACAACGGAAACCGTTGTTTCTGCCACATGGTCTGCGGCGCATTTCTGGATTGCACCTGCAATAATGTTCTTCGCTTTTTTATCAGCCTCTTCACGCGCTTGTGTCTCTATGTCTTTTACCATCATGGCTGCTTCGTGGCGAACTTCGCTTTCCAGCGTCTTTAAGAGGAAATCTTTCGCATCCTCAACGCTCAGGCCAGACAGCTTTTGCAGAACCTCCAGCTCTTTTTGTTTAATAACCTCGATTTCTGCTTTCTGTGCTTCGAGTTCTTTTTCTTTTACGTTTAAGTTCTCGTCTTTTTTCTCAATCGCCTCGGTTTTCTTATCCAGAGTCTCCTCCTTTTGCTGGATTCGGCGTTCCTGGCGGGAAATCTCGTTTCTGCGCTCTTTGATTTCCTTATCAAACTCCTGACGTTGCTTATGATTTTCTTCTTTTGCTTCCAGAAGCATTTCTCTTTTTTTGCTTTCTGCTTCTTTTTTCGCACGCTCCACTATTTCCTTAGCTTCCGCCTCTGCCGAGCCAAACTCTGCTTCAGCGACTTTTTTTCTATAGGAAATGCCCAGGCGGAATGAAATAAAGGCCGCCAGGACGACTAATATCACTGCGACAATCGTAACAATAAGTATCGGTTCTATGATCAAGCACCTCCTTCTCAAAATTTAGGCAAATTGCCTCTTCGTCGTTTTTTTGCTCAATTTATTATCTTAAGAAACTGAAATTACCCTGCGGAAATACCAATTTCCCGCAGTATAACATAGAATACACACTATAATTTTACTCTTTTTTTCTTCTTATGTCAATGTTTTTTTCTGAGTTTTCTTTAATTTTGTTTGGATTGACACAGTCGTGGAAAAACTCTATAATAAAAAGTGTAATTGAGGTGATTTTATGTTTATTTTTCTGCCGCCTCCCGTGCGGCTCATTTTAGACAAACTGCGCACTTTCGGACATACGGCATATGTTGTCGGCGGTTGTGTGAGAGATTCTCTCATCGGTCGTACGCCGGGCGATTGGGACATCACAACGAGCGCACTTCCGGAAGAAATCAAAGCCATTTTCCCGAAAACCATTGATACCGGCCTTTCCCACGGCACAGTAACGGTACGTGAGGGCGGGGAAAGCTTTGAAGTTACAACCTATCGCATCGACGGCGAATATCATGACAGTCGCCATCCCGATTCCGTCACGTTTACCAAGGATATTGTTGCAGATTTAGCAAGGCGTGATTTTACAATCAACGCCATGGCTTATAATGAGGAAAACAGCCTGGTTGACCCCTTTGGCGGAAAAAGCGACCTCGCTTTGGGCGTCATTCGCTGCGTCGGCGACCCGAAAAAACGATTTTCCGAAGACGCTTTGCGGATGCTTCGTGCCGTTCGGTTCGGGGCACAGCTCGGATTTCGCGTGCTTCCCGAAACGCAGGGGGCGATGGCTGACGTCTGCCGTGGAATTTTAGCCGTCAGCGCTGAGCGGATTCGGGAGGAACTGACGAAAACCGTGTTAGCAGACTGCGATACGGCGTTTCGCATTTTGTACGGCACCGGCATTTTAGACCTCATCCTGCCCGAGCTTGCCGAAACCTTTCGCACCTCACAAAACATTAAATACCACCTCTACGACGTCGGTACACACACGCTTTTGGTAACAAATAGCGTTCCTAAAACGCCGACCCTTCGCTTTGCGGCGCTGTTTCACGATTTAGGAAAGCCCGAAAAACGCACGGTTGACGAACATTTTATTACGCATTTTAAGGGTCATGCGGAAATAAGCCTGGCTCACACTGAAAATATCTTAAAGCGCTTAAAGTTTGATAATAAAACCGCCGATAAAGTAAAGCGTCTGGTCAAATACCACGACAGAGAAATTGTTCTGACCAAAAAAGCGGTCAAGCGTGCGGTTTTGGACGTGGGGGAGGACATCTTTTTAGATTTACTCGACCTAAAGCGGGGAGACTGCATGGGGCAAAACCCGCTCCATACACGCTCACGCCTTGCGCTATATGATGAAATCGAGCACATTTATGCCGAATGCAAAGCGGACGAAGAAGCTTTTTCGCTTGCAGATCTTGCGCTGGGTGGCAATGATTTAATTGCGCTCGGTTATCGGGGAAAAACCATCGGTATCCTGCTTTCCCATTTGCTCGATCACGTTTTAGAGTTTCCCGAAGACAATAAAAGAGAACTTCTCATCAGAATATTAGAAAAAAATCAAAAATCCTGGTTAGAAATCATAGAATAAGGGTATATAGACGATAAGATTGTTTTTTGCGTTTTTATTGGACTTTTGGTCCGTTTAGTGTAATCCCAAAACGGCTTTCCTTTCAAAATTTTTATTTTAAGTTTCAATAGATGGAGGGTGTTTTTTATGAAAGATTATGCGGTATCAAACATTAAAAACGTAGTTCTTTTGGGCCACGGCAGAGCCGGAAAAACCTCTCTTGCCGAGGCGCTGTTGCGCTGCGGTGGCGTCCTCGAGCGCCGTGGAAGCGTTCAGGAGGGCAACACGGTCAGTGATTATGACCCGGAGGAAATCAAGCGTCTGTGCTCCATTGCCACGACACTGATTCCGGTAGAGTGGGACGGCCACAAAATTAATTTTATCGATACGCCCGGTTCGTTTGACTTTATTGCCGAGCAATATGAGGGTATTGCCGCAGCAGACGCCGCTGTTTTGGTCATCAGCGGAAAATCCGGCGTTTCTGTCGGTGCGGAAAAAGCATGGAAAATTTGCGCCGAAAAGAATATTCCCCTGATTATTTACATCAACAAAGTTGACGATGAAAAAGCCGATTATGCCAAGGTTTTAGGCGAGCTCAAGGACCGTTTCGGAAAAAGCATCGCACCCTTTTTGGTGCCGATTAAAGAAGACGGAAAAATCAATGGCTTTGTCAACGTCGTACATATGAAAGCACGCCGCTTTGATGGCGAAAACGTGGTTGAAATCCCCATTCCTGACGGCATGGAGGACGAAATCAATCCGGTTCGCGATATGATTTTAGAGGCGGTCGCCGAAACCGACGATGCGCTCATGGAAAAATATTTTAACGGGGAAGAGTTTACCCGTGACGAAATCCGCCATGCTCTGCGCCACGGCACCAAGCACCGTGAGGTCATTCCGGTTATGTGCGGAAGCGCAATCAAAAACAAAGGCACCCGTCTTCTTTTAGATGCCGTTTGCCACTACCTGCCATCTCCGGATGATGTGGCGGAGCTTTTAGCGGAAAATGCCGCAGGTGAGCCGGTAGAAATCACCGCCGACCCGACGAAACCTTTGGTGGCACAGTGCTTTAAGACGATTGCCGACCCGTTTATCGGCAGACTTTCGTTTGTCCGTGTCTATCAGGGCACATTAAAAAAAGACGATACGGTCTATAACACCGGCAAAAAAACAGAAGAAAAAATCAGCCGTATTTTTTATATGTGCGGTAAAAAACAGACCGAAACAAATCAGCTCAGCGCCGGCGATATCGGCGTAATTCCGAAGCTTTCCATCACGGCAACAGGTGATACACTTTGTGCAAAATCTGCCGCCGTCTTACTCGAAAAACCGGTATTTCCGGAGCCAATGATGGCGATGGCAATTATGCCCAAGGCAAAGGGCGACGAAGAAAAAATCAGCGCCGGCCTCGCCAAGCTGATGGAGGAAGACCCGACGCTTTCGCTTACCTTGAATACGGAAACACACGAGCAAATTATCCGTGGCGTTGGCGAACAGCATATTGAAGTTGCAATCAGCAAGCTCGCCTCGAAATACGGTGTCAATGTTGAGTTAAAACTTCCGAAAGTGCCTTATCGGGAAACCATCCGAAAGAGCGTAAAGGCAGAGGGAAAACATAAAAAGCAATCCGGTGGCCATGGTCAGTTCGGTCATGTTTGGATTGAATTTGAGCCAACCGATTCCGAAACCTTGGTGTTTGAAGAAAAAGTCTTTGGCGGCGCAGTTCCTAAAAACTTCTTCCCGGCCGTTGAAAAAGGCCTGCGCGACAGTATGGAACACGGCGTTTTGGCAGGCTATCCGGTGGTTGGCTTAAAGGCAACCTTGTACGACGGCTCTTATCACAGCGTTGACTCCTCGGAAATGGCATTTAAAACCGCAGCAGCTCTTGCTTACAAAGCAGGCCTTGTGCAGGCATCTCCGGTGCTGCTCGAGCCAATGGGTGAGCTCTTGGTCAATGTCCCCTCCGCCGATATGGGCGATATTATGGGCGATATCAACAAACGCCGGGGAAGAGTCTTAGGAAACGACCCCCAGGGCGACGGCACGGTAACCATTACCGCCGATGTTCCAATGGCGGAAATGGGCCGATTTGCGACCGATTTACGCTCGATGACTCAGGGCAGAGGCAGTTTCTCCTTCGCCTTTAAGCGCTATGAACAGGCGCCCGATCCGGTCGCAAAAAAAATTATTGAAGAAAGCAACGTAGAATAATCCCTTATAAACAAAAAAGAGCAAGAACTTCTTTCTTGCTCTTTTTTTACTTTTTATCTTTTTCCGGCACAAGCGCTTCCCCAAAATCATTTTGCGCACCGCTTGTTTATACCAATCCGCGGAACAAAAAAGAGTCCTCCCTTTTTCTTGCGCAAGATGTTTATTTAATATCCTTTTCCATTACATAATCGTCCATTACATACCCCTCACCGATATCTACGGTCTGGGCACGTGTCGACCGGAATCCGAGCGCCTGATACGCTGTAATGGAGCCATGATTGTTTCGGTTCACCGTGAGCCAAATTTTCTTGCAGCCGTCACGCAATCCGATGCTGCAGAGGAAGTCTGTCACATGCCTTGCGATCCCTTTTTTTCGGTGTTTCTTATCCACGTAAAGTTTGCTTAAAAAGACGTTTTCCTCTGCAATACTAATCGCAAAATACCCGGCATTTTCCCCCTCATATTCTACGATAAAATACTGATACCCTTCTTCTATTTGCGCCGAAATGGCCTTTTTTGACTGGAATCGGTTCACCATATATTCGATTTGACCTTCGCTCAGAATCGTGCTGTAGTGTTCAAACCAAATGCTTTTTGCAAGACATGAGACCGTGGTAATTTTCTCTTTGTTGTTGACCGGTACAATCTTGATTTCCCCCATTAAAAACCTCCTGATAAAGCAAAACACCGGGGGTCTTACACAAGACCCCCGGCAATTCGTCATTTTCTTTATTTAATCACGGTTTTTCCGCCCATATACGGAACCAAAACCTCAGGAATATTGACCGAACCGTCCGCATTCTGGTAGTTTTCCAGAATTGCTGCAACCGTTCTTCCGACTGCCACACCGGAGCCATTTAAGGTGTGTACAAATCTCGGTTTTTCCTTTGCATCTTTTCTGTATTTGATACCCGCACGGCGTGCCTGGAAATCCTCAAAGTTACTGCAAGAGGAGATTTCTACATATCTTCCGTAACTCGGCATCCATACTTCAATATCATATTTCATTGCCGCAGTAAAGCCGAGGTCACCGATGCAAATTTTAACAACACGATACGGAAGTTTTAAAAGCTGAAGCACTTTTTCTGCATCACGGGTCAGTTTTTCTAACTCTTCATAGGAGTTTTCCGGCTCTGCGAACTTAACAAGCTCTACTTTATTAAACTGATGCTGACGGATGAGGCCTCTGGTATCTCTGCCGGCAGATCCTGCTTCTGCACGGAAACAAGCGGAATAAGCAACGTGCTTAATCGGCAAATCTTCACCCGACAAAATCTGCTCACGATAAAGGTTTGTAACCGGAACTTCTGCCGTCGGAATCAAGAAATAATCGGTGTCTACCACCTTAAATGCATCCTCTTCAAACTTCGGCAGCTGGCCGGTACCAACCATGGAATTTCTATGCACCATATACGGCGGGAAAATCTCCGTGTAGCCGTTTTCCTCGGTGTGCGTATTCAAGAAGAAGTTAATGACCGCACGCTCTAAGCGAGCACCGGCATCACGGTATACCGTAAAGCGAGCACCCGTGATTTTTGCAGCGCTCTGTGCATCCAAAATATTTAAGTTTTCACCAATATCCCAATGTGCTTTCGGCTCAAAATCAAAGCTCGTCGGCTCCATAAAGCGACGCACTTCCACATTATCTTCATCGGTATCACCCGCCGGAACAGATTCGTGCGGAATATTCGGTATGGTCAGCATAATCTTTTCGATTTCCTGCTCACAATCACGTACTTTTGCGTCAAGCTCTTTAATTTCATCCGAGAGCTTTTTCATTTCTTCAAAAATAGGAGCAACATCCTTGCCCTCTTTTTTCAGCTTCGGAATTTCCTTAGAAACACTGTTTTGCTGGCTTTTTAACTGTTCGGTACGGTAAAGAAGGTCTCTTCTTTCCTGGTCTTTTGCAATCACTTCATCAACCCGGTCTTCTGCCTTTCTTTTGGCAAGTGCATCTTTAATTTTCTGCGGGTCATCACGGAATAATTTAATGTCTAACATGTCTTTTCTCCTTTATCTCATAGCTTTTATTTCAAATGTTCCGTCAAACGGATTTGCCGTTTTTTCTCATAATTAAATTGCGCCGTTTTAATTGCTTCTTCCTCTTCTTCCGAAAGATCGACCGCCGATTTTCCTTTGGTCAGCGGTTTTAAGTAAGTTGCGGTTTGTCCACGGGAATATACCCCGTTAAATACAAAGCCAGAATCATCATCATCCAAAATCGCCGCCGCAAACGAAAGCTTGGCATTATTTCCTTCAAATGCGTTGTAGCGGATGGCCCCCACTTTTTTGATGCAGCTGCCCATCTCTCTTTCCAACTCTTGCAGACGGCCCTCTGCTTCATTATAATGGTTCATAATATCCGTACACTTTTGATAGTAATTTACAATTGCGTCTGCAATATCATTTCCATCGGCATCTTTCAGCACTTTCTTCATTTTTTTATTTGCCTTTGTTGCAATAACAAGACCGCTGATGGAAATAATCAATAAAATGATCAAAAGCAATCCACCGTAAAATAAAATCAATTCCATCGGAATTATTGTTCCAAAAAGCTCCATTTTATTCACCTTTAACCTTTGTTTTTCTTTTTTTATGATGTTTCACGTGAAACATCGTTTTACCCCTCAGTTTTTGTCTTGCTTGTACTATCTCATCCAAAAGGGAAAGAACCCTCTTTCTGCGCCGTTTTTCTTTGAGAGCGCATTTTTGCGCTCCTAAAAACTGAAAATTATTACTTTTTTATCATTTTCATAATCCGGTCAAAATCGTCGTTGGAATAATATTCAATTTCGATTTTGCCTTTATTCTTATTTTTATGACGAATCTTAACTTTTGTTCCGAATACGGAAGAAAGTTTTTCTTCTAAAGATAATAAATATCGTTCCGTTTCCTTTTCTTTTGCCGATTTTACTTTCTTTGGTTTGGTTTTCATCATTGCCTGTACGATGGCCTCTGTCTGACGAACGCTCAGCTCCTCACGGACGACACGTTCTGCCAGTTTCGTTTGTTCCGTTTCATTATTCAATGCCAAAATTGCACGTGCATGACCGGAAGAAAGGCTTTTATTACTTACCATTTCTTTTAATAGCGCGGGTAAATTCAAAAGACGCAGACTGTTTGCAACCGCCGGACGACTTTTTCCTACTTTTTGCGCCACTTCATCTTGCGTAAGATTGAATTTTTCCATCAATTCCAAAAATCCTTCCGCTTCCTCCATGGGATTCAGATCCTCACGCTGCAAATTTTCAATCAGCGCAATTTCCATGGTTTCCTGCACATTATATTCTTTAATGATGACAGGAATTTTCTTTATTCCGGCCATTTTGGATGCACGCCAGCGGCGTTCACCGGCAATAATCTGATAAAATCCGGTTTCCATCTTTTTTACTACAATTGGCTGCAATACGCCGTATTCTTTGATGGATTCTGCCAGCGCAGCCAATTTTTCTTCGTCAAATTTACGGCGAGGCTGATTTTTATTCGGCTCAATTTCAGAAATTTTACATTCTGTGATTGAGTTGCCTTCTAACACATTATCAATCACTTCATCTGTATTAAACAGCGCTCCCAGGCCTTTTCCCAAACTTTTTTTTGCCATTATTTCCACCCTCTGTTGTTTTTAATTACTTCTTTTGCAAGCGATATATAACTTTCCGCACCTTTTGAATGCGGATCATATACAATAATCGGCTCTCCGAAGCTTGGTGCTTCCGAAAGTCTGACATTTCTCGGAATTACCGTTTTAAATATCTTATCGGGAAAGAATTTTTTAACTTCTTCTGCGACCTGAATGGAAAGATTGGTTCTTGCGTCAAACATGGTGAGCAAAATTCCTTCAAACTGAATTTTTTCATTCAGGCTCTGTTTAATATTCTTAATGGTCTTTGTGAGCTGGCTGAGGCCTTCGAGTGCGTAATATTCACATTGAATCGGTACTAATACGCTGTCTGCCGCAACAAAGGCATTTAAGGTAATTAAACCCAAAGAGGGCGGACAATCAATAATAATAAAATCATACTGATCACGAATGGAATCAATTGCATTTCGCAAAAGTTTTTCTCTTGCATCAACGCTGACCATTTCAATCTCCGCACCGGCTAAATTAACGCCGGATGGGCAAATGGATAAATGATGATATTTCGTAGGGATAATCACATTGGAAAGGGATTCGCCGCCGATTAAAACCTCATAAATGGTATTTTTTATCTCATCTGGCTCAATTCCCAGTCCGCTGGTGGTGTTCCCTTGCGGATCCATATCAATCACCAATACTTTTTTCTTGGCATCAGCAAGGCAGGCACTTAAATTAACGGCTGTTGTTGTTTTTCCAACGCCGCCTTTTTGATTTGCAATAATAATCACTTTTCCCATATCAATGCCCTTCCTCCGTCATTTTTCATTTCATCGCTTTGATCCGCTACATTTCAATAGAAATATCATACTTTTCTGAAATTTTTATAAACAAAACTTCCTATGTGCCAATTATACCACCTTCTCTTGCAAATTTCAATGTTTTCAGACAAAAAAATTAACTGTTTCACGTGAAACTTTTAAAATAAAAAACGATAAAGATTTCTCTTTATCGTTCTTATTTCTTTATCTGCTGATGGAAATTATTTTGATTTGAAATTCACCGTTCGGAGACTCAACATTTACAATCTCGCCCGCTTTTGCGCCTATGAGCGCTTTTCCCACCGGGGATTCATCCGAAAGCTTATTTTGATTTGGATTTGCTTCCGTAGAGCCTACAATCATATATTCCATTTCTTCGTCAAAATCAATATCCAATACTTTTACTTTGCATCCCAACGCCACGACATCGGTAGAAATATCATCATTGTCAATAATTTTTGCGTTTTTCAGCATCTTTTCAAGCTTCAAGATACGCATTTCAACTTCCGCCTGTTCATTTTTTGCTTCATCATATTCTGCATTTTCAGAAAGATCGCCAAAGCCAAGCGCAACTTTGATTTTCTCGGATATTTCTTTTCTTTTCTGCGTTTTTAAATATTCCAGTTCTTCTTCTCGTGCCTTCATACCTTCATAGGTCAAGACAATTTCTTTTTCAACCAATCTTATTCACCTTTCTTGCATTGTTTTTTCCTTAATTATAAAGGAAGAAACTCGTTTATTTTGTTAAAACTTCTAACAGACATAAAACGATATAATACACTAAGTCTGTATTATAATCTTCTTTTCGTTGTTTGTCAATCATTTTTTACAAATTTTAATATTTTAATGTCGTATTTATTGGTAAAGTCGCTAAAATCTTTTTTGTGATTTCCTCCGTTTAGTACCTCATATAAAAAAAGTAAGCTTTCAGAATCAAAAATAAGACCTAATTTTTTTACCACACGCTCAAGTTTTTGGTTACAATAAAAATAAAACCTTTCAATTATGTCTTTTTCCCCTGTCTTTTGATTCAATAAATTGATTGGATCAATCCCACATTCTACCGCTTGTTTGATTTGTTCTTGGTCCTCTGAAAGCAGTAAAAATATGGTGTTTTCATCTTTTTCGTTTCCTATTGTATCCGTAAGACTAAGAAGTATGCCGTAATTTTCAAAAAAATATTGAACCATCCCTTTGAATTTTTCTTGATTCTTCGTACAAATCGTAATTTGGCGCACTTTTTTGCAAATTTCTTTGATTATTTTTTCTGCTTTTGCAGGCTCATCACAAAAACAGATAATCCTTGCCTCTGTTAATTTGATATGTTTCTTTTTTGCAAGCTTTTCTATAATATCAATAGGCGAAAAATAACTGATGCAAGATATTCTGTTTTGTGCGTGATAGCTGAGTTTTTCCTGCTTTTTATCCCCATTTTCAAAACATCGAAAAAAGACAGGTCCCCCTCCGGTTAGAGTGCGGTATTGTTCTATGACTTGCGTAAGATATTTATATTTTTTTTCATTCATTTTTTCTGAAAATGGTGCATAAAAAAGATAAAATCCGCAATTTTCTAAAGGAATAAATTCAATCATCTTAGCATAAATATCACTATCCTTTTTTATATTTGTGTGATAAAACCGAAAGAGCTCTCTTTTGGTATACGTTTTATTGTCACATACAATCAAAGCTGTGCTTTGTTTCACATAAATCACCTTTTTTATTGATGTTACCGTATTGTATGTAAAAAAGAGTAAAAAAAGAACTGCCTCCGGCAGTTCTTTTATTTAAAAAATATTTCATATAAAGTTTCTTCCATCAAATGATACGAAAGCATGGTATTGATGACATCAACCATCATATTGGCAGACATTTTTTCCGGGAGGCTGAGTTTTTTTAGTAGTTCCGTTCGTTTTGTTTTGCTTTCTTTTTTCCCGGAAAAACCCAATCGGTATAAATCGAGTTTTGTAATCTGTTTTGCGCTTTTATCTTTATGTTCCGATTTTTCCAAAAACGTAGCTCCGCAAGCAACTAAGGCATGGGATATAACCTCATCTTCCATCCCTTCGACGCCTAATTTTCCTTCTTTTGAAGCTTTTTCTTTCCTGGATTCTTTTCCGTAGATATCGGGAATAAACGCATGTTTTACGGAAAAAGCACCTAATTTATTTTTAATAAAATTACGAATTCTAAAACCTGCACTATCAGAATCCGTTAGAATAATAACACCCGTCGTTTGTGCAAGCGTTTTTAAAAACTCAAACATTTGTGAATTATGATAAATTCGAAATCCGTCGGAACATATAATCGTCGTGTCAACAATCTGAGAAAGCTTTATTTTATCATACTTTCCCTCAACTATAATTGCCTCTTTAATTCTAATCATCAGCGCATTCTGACCGGAAGCACGATGAATAAGAAATCATCCCCTTCTGCCGGCAAAATCATAGTCGGATTGACCGGAGTGGAAAAACTGAATTTAATTTCATCACAATCGCAGTTTTTAAAAGCATCCATCAAATACCGGGGGTTAAACGCAATTTCAATCGGTTCTCCCTCCATATCAACGCTGAATTTATCCTTTACTTTACCGACAACCGTTTCGCAGTTAATTAAAACATTATCATCTTCAATTTTTAAAACTACATGTGCTTTTGTTGTTTCATTGACAATTAAAGCAGCACGGTCAATAGAATCCAAAATTTTCTTGGTTTTTGTTGTGATGGTAAGTGTGTTTTTATGACGGCAAACAGAATTATAATCCAAATATTCACCGTCGATCAAACGGGTAATCATCCTACAACTTTTTAAGTTAATCTGTGCATTTTTCGGTGTGAGCAGAATTTCAATTTCCTCATCGCTGTCACCTAACACAGATAAAAGCTCTTTTGCTGTTTTTCCCGGCATTATAAATTTCATAACGCCACGGTCAGCAATCTCTTCCTTACGGATAGCAAGACGATAGCCGTCACAACCGACCATATGAAAATCTTCATTTTCAATATCGAAATAAAGACCGGAAAGCTGTGGTTTGATATCCGTCTGTGCCAAAGCATAAATCGTTTTTCTAATCATATCTTTTAAAACGGATTCTTTCACTACAAAAGAATTATTATGTTCCACTACCGGCAGTCTTGGAAATTCATCTGCTTTTGCTGTTGAAAAATCAAATTTAGCGTTTCCGCAAGAAAGGGTAATCACTTCGTTTTCATTGACTTCAATCAAAACATCTTCTTCGAAGTCAGGCAATTTTTTAACAGCAGTAGAAAAGAGATTTGCCTTAACAACAACAGCTCCTTCTTTTTGAACTTCGGCATCAATGGAAATATCAATTCCAAGCTCTAAATTATTGCTCAAAAACTGGAGTTTTCCAGCGCTTGCTTTCATATAAATACCTTCTAAAATACTCAAGGTTGATTTGATGGCAACCGCACGTTCTGAAATGGAAATTGCATAAACCAAATCCCGTCTTTTACATTTAACAATCATGACAAACCTCCGCTTAAAACAACTTATTTCAAAGAAAAAACAATCTATTATTATTGTAACATAAATAAACAAAAATTTCAATTTTTTTTGTCAAAAAAAGCTTTTTAAAATATATAATAATAAAAAAAATAGTAGTAATAGTAGTAGTATTTGTGAAAAGTGTGAATAAGTGTTTTTTTGTTGAACATAAAGGGGAAAAAACGTGTGGATAAGATGTCAGCAAGGCTGTCAATAAAAAAAGTAATCCACAGACAAAATAACACATTTTACAGAAAATGGAAACTAAAAAATCTATAAACAAACATTCAACAGCATATTTTATGGTTGATAACAAACTGCTGTGGAAAACTGCGGAAAGTGCGATAAA
The DNA here is from genome assembly GCA_045536855.1 of Clostridia bacterium. Classification (GTDB taxonomy): domain Bacteria; phylum Bacillota; class Clostridia; order UBA1381; family UBA9506; genus RGIG1666. The sequence continues at coordinate 12,744 of JAZSOJ010000024.1, forward strand.
AACAGGAAAAAAGAGAAGAAGATAAAGTCATTTAAAAACAAGAAAAAGCGTAAAACCGCGAAAAAATTATTAACAACTTATCCACAGGCTGTGAACAATACGGAAAAACGACAAAAAGAGTCATTTTTCGGTTGACTTTTTTCTATAAAAAATATAAAATAAAATGGTATACATATAAGAAAAAAGCAATTATTATCATTCTATGAAATAAAGTAAAATGAGATGGGAGAAACGAGATGAATTACTTTCAGAAAGAAATTGAATGTATGCCTCGTGAGGAGATTAAAAAGCTCCAAAATGAGAAGCTTTTAAAAACGATTTTCTATACTTATGAAAATTCCGTATTTTATAAAAAGCGATTCGATGAAGCAGGACTCCGTCCGGAAAATATCAAATCACTGGATGATCTTCGTAAAATTCCGTTTACTACAAAACAGGATTTTACGGATAATTATCCCTTTGGATTATTTGCACGCCCGATGAAAGATATTGTAAGAATTCATGCTTCTTCCGGAACAACCGGAAAGCCGAAGGTTGTTGGATACACAAAGCACGATATGAATATCTGGTCTGATTTAATTGCCCGCTTGGTCGTTATGGCAGGCGGAAGCGAGGAGGACATCGCACAGGTGGCATTCGGCTATGGTCTTTTCACCGGCGGTTTTGGTCTGCATCAGGGATTAGAGAAAGTGGGAGTTACCGTTGTTCCGATGTCTTCGGGTAATACCGAAAAGCAGATTATGCTACTTCGTGATTTCGGTGCTACAATTTTGGTTGCAACGCCGACCTATGCACTGCATATTGCAGAAACCATCGAGGAAATGAATGTTCCGAAAGAGGAAATCAAACTGAAAATCGGTATGTTCGGCGGAGAGGGTCATACGGAAGAAATGCGTGCCGTCTTAGAAAAGAAACTTGGCATTATTTCGACGGAAAACTACGGTCTTTCCGAGGTGATGGGCCCGGGTGTAGCCGGCGAATGTATTTATAAAAAAGGTCTTCATATTGCAGAAGATTGCTTTATTATTGAAATTATCAATCCGGAGACGGGTGAGCCGGTACCGGACGGAGAACTTGGCGAAGTGGTTATTACTACACTTGAAAAAGAGGGTATCCCGATTCTTCGCTATCGCACCCATGATATTTCCTATATCATTTCCGAGCCTTGTAAGTGTGGCAGAACGCATCGCCGTCTTGCGAAAATGCAGGGACGAACGGATGATATGCTGATTATTAAGGGTGTCAACGTGTTCCCGTCGCAGGTCGAAAGCGTGCTTTTGGGAATTGACCATATCAGCCCGTATTATCAGCTGATTGTCAGCAAAAAAGGCTATACCGACCAGTTGGAAATCAAGGTAGAGCTTGCCGATGACAGCTTACTTGAAAGCTTTGGTCAGTTAGAGGCGTTAGAAAAAGAAATTCAGCATAAATTGCACGTGGTTTTAGGCTTAGTTGCCAAAATCAGACTGGTTGCGCCGAAATCCATTGAGCGTACGACCGGAAAAGCAAAGCATGTCATTGATAACAGATAAATTTAATTGGTAAAGGATGAACAGGAATGAAAAAATTGATGCTTGGAAATGAAGCAGTCGCTCGGGGTGCTTTTGAGGCAGGAGTTACGGTTGCTTCTTCTTATCCGGGAACTCCCAGTACGGAGATTACGGAATTTATTGCAAAATATGATGAAATTTATTCAGAGTGGGCACCGAATGAAAAAGTTGCTGTAGAAACGGCTATCGGAGCTTCTACTGCCGGAGCACGTGCGCTTTCTGCGATGAAACACGTCGGCTTAAATGTTGCGGCTGACCCGCTCTTTACCGTTTCCTATATTGGAACAAACGGCGGTCTTGTCTTGGTTGTTGCCGATGACCCGGGAATGCACAGCTCGCAGAACGAGCAGGATTCCCGTCATTATGCCATTGGCGCAAAGGTGCCGATGCTTGAGCCTTCTGACTCGGCAGAATGTAAGGAATTTACGAAAAAAGCCTTTGAAATTTCCGAAGAATTTGATACACCGGTCATTCTGCGTCTGACCACCCGTGTGGCACATTCGCAGAGCATCGTAAACCTCGAGGAAAGACAAGAAGTCGGTGTACGGGATTATGTGAAAAATATTGCAAAAAATGTTATGATTCCCGCAAATGCAAGACCGAAGCACGTGATGGTGGAAGAGCGCACCGAAAAGCTTAGGGAGTACGGAGAGAAAAGCGACTTAAACCGCATCGAGATGCGCAGTAAAAAAATCGGTATTATCGCTGCCGGCATTTCCTATCAGTATGCCCGTGAAGCTTGCCCGGACGCTTCGATCTTAAAAATAGGCATGGTTAATCCCTTGCCGAAAAAACTGATTTTAGAGTTTGCAAAAAAAGTAAAAACTTTGTATGTGACAGAGCAGCTTGACCCGGTAATTGAGACTTACTGCCGCTCACTTGGCATTAAGGTCATTGGAAAAGAGAAGTTTACCCTGCTGGGTGAATATTCGGCGCAGATGCTTCGTGAGAAAATTTTAGGAGAAAAAGCGAAAGGCACGAAAAAAGCGGAGGAAATGATTCCGGTTCGTCCGCCGGTTATGTGCCCGGGATGCTCCCATAGAGGTGTCTTTTACGTTCTGTCTAAGCTTGGACTCACCGTAACCGGCGATATTGGCTGTTATTCTCTGGGCTGTGCTAAACCGCAAGAAGCGATTGATACGATTGTTTGTATGGGTGGCTCAATTACGGCGGCACACGGAATGGAAAAAGCAAGAGGCAAGGATTTTGCAAGAAAAACCGTTGCCGTTTTGGGCGACTCCACCTTTATCCATTCGGGCATTACCGGCCTGATTGATGTGGTGTACAACAAAGGCACCACGACAACCATTATTTTAGATAATTCCATTACGGGCATGACGGGTCACCAGCAGAATCCGTCCACCGGCTTTACCATTAAAAATGAGCCGACCCGAAATGTTGACCTAAAAATGCTTTGCCATGCGGTCGGAGTGGACCGTGTGGTGATAGCTGACCCCTTTGATGTAGAGAATTTCGAAACGGTGGTCAAAGAAGAAATTGCGGCAGAAGAGCCGTCGGTCATTATTGCACAGCGTCCTTGTGCGCTGATTAAAAAGGCGGGCTATACGGGACTTTATGCAATTAACGACAAGTGTAAGAACTGTAAGATTTGTATGAAACTGGGATGTCCGGCGATTTCGCTGACAGAGAAGGGGCCGAAAATCGACGAAACGCTTTGCGTTGGCTGTGGACTGTGCCCGAATGTATGTAAATTCGGTGCCATCGAGCGTGTAGAAAAGTAAAAGAGCAGAGCGAAAAGCGGAAAGGATGAAGAAAATGAATATTATGATTGTCGGTGTCGGTGGTCAGGGAACCCTGCTTGCCAGCCGTATTATTGGTGCTGCTGCAATTAATTTGGGCGGCGATGTAAAGCTTTCCGAGGTGCATGGTATGAGCCAGCGTGGCGGAAGCGTTGTCACCTATGTGCGCTATGGCGAAAGCGTGGCATCTCCCATCATTGAAGAGGGTGAGGCAGATGTTATTTTAGCGTTTGAACAGCTGGAGGCATACCGCTATATCTCCTACTTAAAGGAGGGCGGTTCTTATATCGTAAACACACAGAAAACCGATCCGATGCCGGTTATTACCGGTGCGATGGAATATCCTGTGGACATCTTAAAGAAGATGGAAGAGATGGGCATCCGTGTAACTGCCTGCGACGCACTTTCACTTGCCAAAGAAGCGGGAAATATCAAGGCGACCAATGTAGTGTTAATCGGTGTGATGGCAAAGCACACCAACATTTCCAAAGAAGAATGGGAAGAGGCAATCCGCCAGACTGTTCCGGCAAAGCTTTTAGAAGTGAACCTCGCCGCATTTCGTTTGGGCTACGAGGCATAAGAGATTTCTCCGCAACCCGTGCGGAAGACATAAAGAGGTGGTTTAAGTGGCAAATATATGGAACCCGAAAGCAGAATGTATGAGTCGGGAAGAAATGCATAGGCTCCAGAGTGAGCGTCTGTGCAGTAAAATCAAAGAGATTTATGAAAATGTGCCGTATTATCGTGCGAAAATGGATGAAAAGGGCGTAAAGCCTGCGGACATTCGTTCTGTAGACGATTTGAGACTACTCCCGTTTACCAGTAAGCAGGACTTAAGAGAGGCATATCCTTATGGCCTGTTTGCAAGACCTTTAACCGATATTGTTGAAATTCACGCAACCAGCGGAACGACCGGAAAACAGGTCATTGCCGGCTATACCAAAAATGACCTCGCACTCTGGGGTGAGGTGATGGCACGAGTCTTAGCCGCTGCCGGTGGTGATGAGACGTCTGTCGTGCAGTCATCCTATGGCTATGGTCTTTTTACGGGCGGCTTGGGTGCGCATTACGGTGCACAGACGCTGGGCGCAATGGCCGTTCCGACCTCCTCGGGAAATACCGAGCGTCAGATTCGCTTGATGAAAGACCTCGGAACAACCATTTTATGCTGCACCCCGTCCTATGCGACCTTTATCGGCGAAACCATTCGGGATATGGGCCTTGATCTTAGCGAGTTTAAGCTAAAAGCAGGCGTCTTTGGTGCGGAACCCTGGACGGCTGAAATGAAAAGAGAGCTTGAGAAACTATTAAATATTAAAACCATCGATGTTTATGGTCTGACCGAAATTATCGGACCGGGTGTCGGTTTTTCTTGTGAAAAGGAATGTGGCATCCATATCAGCGAGGACCACTTTATTCCGGAAATCATCGACCCTGAAACGGGTGAGAACCTGCCCGACGGAACGCTCGGTGAGTTGGTATTTACCTGCGTGACCAAAGAGGGATTGCCGATGATGCGCTATCGCACAAGAGATATTACCTCGATTACGCATGCGCCGTGTGAGTGCGGCAGAACGCTTGCGAGAATGGGTAAAATTCAGGGACGCTCCGATGATATGCTGATTATCCGTGGCGTCAATGTATTCCCGTCACAGGTAGAGAGCGCACTGTTAGATATTACTGATGTTGCACCTTACTATATGCTTGTGGTTGACCGTGAGGGCACCCGTGATACCTTAGAGGTTCAGGTGGAAATGTCTCCGGAGCACTTCTCCGACGAGGTTCGTCAGCTGGAAAAACTGGAAAAAGAAATCTATGAGAAATTAAAGAGCGCACTGGGCTTAGCCACCAAGGTAAAACTGGTTGCCCCCAAGAGCATTGCCCGCAGTGAGGGCAAAGCGGTTCGTGTTATAGATAAGCGTAAAAAATAAAACAAAACATCACAGATAGGAGTGGATCGTATGTTAGTTAAGCAGATTTCAATTTTTGTTGAGAATGCCAAAGGAACACTTGCCCGTGTCACAGAGGTTTTGGCGGAAAACGGCATCAATATTCGTGCGCTTTCGATTGCCGACACCACGGATTTCGGTATTTTACGCCTGATTGTAAAGGAGCCGGATCAAGCGGTTGAGGCACTGCGTGCAAACGACATCACCGTAAAAGCAACCGATGTTTTGGTGGTAGGGATTGATGATAAGCCGGCAGGACTTCATAAGGCTCTTTCTGCGCTTCGTGATGCAGATGTTCAGGTGGAATATATGTATGCTTTTGCCACGAAGAAAGAAGACGAAGCATATGTCATCTTAAAATCCGATAACCCGCAAAAAGCAATGGAGGCTCTTGCCGCAAAAGGCGTGCGTGTGGTTACGGCAAAGGATGTTTACGAGCTGTAAAAGGCGAAAATAATAAAAAAATGACTGCCCACCCGTTCGGGTGGGTAGTTTTGTGAGGAAAATATGAGCTACGAACAATTATTAAAAGAAAAATATGAGATTCCCGCATCTGTGCTTAATCTGGCAGAGGAGGCGGAAAAAGAAATTTCGGAAAAATTCTCCGAAATTTCAAAAACAGTCTCCTATAATCAGACAAAGGTCCTTTCCGCTTTTCGCAAGGCACGTGTGAGCGAACCGCATTTAGGCATTACAACGGGCTATGGTTACGATGATGTCGGCAGGGATACCTTAGATGAAATCTATGCCGACGTTTTTGGCGCCGAGAGTGCACTTGTGCGCCACAGTATCGTTTCGGGCACACATGCGCTTGCTCTTTGTCTGTTTGGCGTTTTGCGTCCGGGAGACAGGATGGTTTCCGTCACGGGAAAACCATATGATACACTGGAAGAGGTCATCGGCATCCGTGGTGAGGGAAAAGGCTCGCTTCGTGATTGGGGTGTTGGCTACCGAGAGGTCGCACTTCTTCCTGATGGAACACCCGACTTTGAGGCGATAAAGCAGGCAATTACACCCGAGGTAAAGCTGGTGGAAATCCAGCGTTCCAAGGGTTATGACTGGAGAAAATCACTTCTCATTGAAGACATCCGTGCGATTTGTGATTGTGTGCATTCGGTGCGCCCCGATGTGATTTGCATGGTGGATAATTGCTACGGCGAATTCGCGGAGAAAAAAGAGCCGTGCGAGGTGGGTGCAGATCTTATGGTCGGCTCTCTCATCAAAAATCCCGGCGGAGGCTTAGCGCAAACCGGAGCATATATCGCAGGGAAAAAGGACTTAATCGAGCAGGTTTCCTACCGCTTAACCTCGCCCGGCATCGGCGCAGAGGTCGGCGCAACGCTCGGAATGAACCGCAGTATGTATCAGGGCTTTTTTATGGCGCCACACGTGGTCGGCGAGGCGATTAAAACCTCCATATTTGCGGCAAAAATGCTCGAAAAACTGGGATATGCGGTCTGTCCTTCCTCCGACGAAAAACGTGGCGATATTATTCAGGCGGTAAAATTAGGTGACAGCGAAAAACTGTGCGCATTTTGTCAGGGAATTCAGGCGGGCTCACCGGTCGATGCGTTTGTTACGCCGATGCCGTGGGATATGCCGGGGTATGAAAATCAAGTCATTATGGCGGCGGGAACTTTTGTTTCCGGCGCAAGCATTGAGATTTCTGCCGATGGACCCATCCGTGAGCCGTATATTGCGTATATGCAGGGCGGCTTGACCTACGAGAGCGGTAAGCTTGCCGTGATGTGTGCGGTGAGCAGAATTATGAAATAAAAATTGAATTAAAAAGCAGGGGCGGGCATCTTCACCAATGGAGGATGTCCGCCCCTTTGCATTATTTAAAGCCTGCGAATCGGAGGCTTCTCATTTAATTTTTCTTGCTTCGATATAGAAACGTTTGTCGCAGGCCTCGCCCATAGAGAAGGTCTTTCTGGGCAGAGCGCCGTCTAAAATAACGGACTTATAAAGGTCGGATTTATCCATGGCATCAAATAAGATACCAAAGTTCTTGTGCTCTTTGCACAGGCTCAATACGACATCTTCACCGTGAATATAATCAATTTCTCCGCCGTTTTTATCCACAAAGGCATCGAGTGCTTTTTGCACGGTCGCAACCGTCAGGTATTCCTTTGGGTTTTTAATAACGACGGTCTTTTTCTTTCCGTCCTGCACGAAAACAAAGCGCTGACCGCTTTCTTTTTCATCAAAGGAAAGTTCATATTCCTCGCCGAGTGCCCCCAAAAAGGCTGCTCCGTCAGCGTCGAAAATCACACGGTGAATCGCCTCAAATTCCAAAGAGGAATCATGCAGATTTACCAGTTCGCACAGTGCATATCTTGCCGGCGACTGTTTCGCTTTTTCTTCGCCGATTTCCTTTTTCAGATTTTCATAATGGGTTTTTGCGGTGGCGAGAAAGTGATTTCCGTCGCCCATTGCAAAGACCAAGGCAGTATCCATCGAAACGCCGTATTTTTGGTTAAAGGCATTCATATCCTCAAGCGCCAAAAGCTGTTGTTCCATCAAATCACAAGCTTCATCGGACATTTTGTAGCCCTTGATATGACCGGAATCCTGCATCAAATCAAAATCGTAAAGCAATTGGAACTCGCCTGTTTTGTCCGAAAGCGGCTCGATGATTTGTTTGGCATCGTCATCAATTAAAATCATAATGTGCGGAAGCTCCACGGTCGTATCGCATCGAATATGGAGACGGGGCGGGATACGGGAAATAACCGTCCCCTCGGTTGCTCGGATTTTGGTTTCGGAGCCGACAGAAAAATCATAGTCTTCTAAATCCACAGCACCGACCACACCATAGCGCTTTGCGCCATTTTTCAGCGTTCGTTCCACGAAAATAAGGCTGTTTTTATATTCCGAAAACAGACCTGCATCGGCATATTCCGCCATTTTTGCATTGGTTTTTGCAATACGCTCATCAATGTCTGAATCATTTAAATAAATTTCAGGAATGGTAAGGTTTAAGGTGGATGCGTCCGCCCCCACGAGTTCGCCTACCGCATTCCAGTACTCCGGCTCGGAGGTGTATTGGTCGCAGGCAACAACGCTCCACTTCTTCATTTTTTCCTTATCTGCAGAAAATGCAGGCAGAAGGATATCTGTTCTTTGAAAAGTCATTTTGATTCTCCTTTATATGCATCGCCGCTGATCGTGTGCGGCACATTTTTGGTTCTTTCATTTTTGGCGAAAAACGCTTGCGAATATCATTCGCAAGCGTTTTATCTTTTTTACTCTTCGAGTACGGATGTACAATGTGCACATCGGGTTGCCTCAATCGCAATTTCGCTTTTGCAGAATGGGCAGGTTTTGGTGGTAACCGCCTCGATGACTTCTTCCTTTTTCTTGCCGATGGCAGCCAAAGCATTCATTCCTTTTACCAAAAGGAAAATTAAGAACGCCATAATGAAGAAGTTGATGATTGCGGAGATAAATGCGCCATAGCGGATATCCACATCCAGCACCTTGACGGTGACCTCCTGAAAGTCGGTTCTGACAAACAGGCCGATGAGAGGCATCAAGATATCATCCGTCAGCGATTTTACAATCGTCTGGAACGCACCGCCGATAATAACACCGACTGCCAAATCCACCACGTTGCCTCTGAGGGCAAAGGTTTTAAATTCGTCTATAAACTTTTTCATTGTCTCCCTCTTTTCGTAAAAATTCGACAGTTTTATTATATGCTTTTTCCCCTTTGATGTCAAGTCGCATCGCCTGAGAAAAGCATTACATTTTCATTAAAATTGCATATAACGGTTGACGAAACAAAAATAAATATATATAATTATTCTATGTGATTACAACGAAGGAGGAAAACGAAAATGGGTAAGAGTATTACCAAATTAGTTCTCGTAATACTGATTATTGCATTGGGCGCAAGCGTATTCCTGTTCGGAATGAACTTTAATATCGCCGGCTGGCACGTCAGCTATCCGTCAGCGCTCGATGAAGAGTATGGTATTCGTCAGGGCCTTGATTTAGTCGGAGGCTCATCTATTCTTTATGAGGCACAGACAGACGCGGCTACTGACGCCGAAATGGAGTCGGTGGTCAATGTTTTGCGTACGCGCTTAGACAGCCTCGGTTATTTAGAAGCTACCGTCTCCCGTCAGGGCGACAAGAAGGTGCGCGTAGAAATCCCGGCGATTCAGGACCCGCAGGAAGCGGTCAAGACGCTCGGACAAACTGCAAAGCTGACCTTCCGCGATGCCGACGGAAATGTCGTTTTAGAGGGCACCGATGTTAAAAGTGCCGTTGCCAATTACGGTCAGACCTCGGAAATGGGTGCAAATCAGCACTTCGTTGAGCTGAGGCTAAACGATTCCGGTGTGCAAAAGTTTACGGAGGCTACAAAGGCAGCAGCTGCACGTAAAACCGAAAACAAGAATTACATTGCTATTATGCTGGATGAAGAGATTATTGAACAACCGCGTGTTGATAATGCAATCAACACCTCAACCTGTATCATTTCCGGTGGATTTGCCGACAATTCCGCAACGCACAAGCTGGCAACCCTGATTAACTCGGGCCATCTTCCGTTTTCCATTAAAGATGTTGAATTAAGAAGCGTTGGACCTACCCTCGGTGAGCACGCCCTGGAAACCAGCTTAATGGCTGCCGGTATTGGTATTCTTCTGATTATGCTGTTCGTGCTTTTGGTATACCGTCTGCCGGGACTCCTTGCTGATATTGCTCTGGTTGCATACATCGGTATCGTTGCTTTCCTTTTGAGCATCTTCCGCATCAACCTGAGCCTACCGGGTATCGCAGGTATCATCCTGTCGGTTGGTATGGCGGTTGACGCAAACGTCATTATCTTTGCGAGAATGAAAGAAGAGCTTGCGGTTGGCAGAACCTTAAAGGCTGCTGTTTCTGCCGGCTTTGACCGTGCATTCATCGCAATTTTGGATGCAAACATTACTACGCTGATTGCGGCTGTCGTTCTTTACTACTTCGGTACGGGTCCGATTCAGGGCTTTGCAATTACCCTGGGCATCGGTACGGTCGTCAGTATGTTTACGGCAATCGTTGTTACGAAATTCCTGCTGCGCCAGATGGTGAATATGAAAATCACCAACACCTGGCTCTATGGCATTTCGAAGAGAAAGGAGGCGTAAGAGATGTTACAAAAGAGCTTGAAAATTGTTGAACACGCAAAAATCTATTGGGCCATCTCTATCCTCGTCATCCTTTTGGGCGGAATCTTTTTGATTGTAAACGGCGGCTTTGCGATGGATATCGACTTTGCCGGCGGTATGAGTATGACGGTTGATTTCGGTGAAAAAGCAGAGGGCTTAAATCTCGATGAGGTCAAGGACGTAGTCAAAGAGGTCGCAGGTGCTTCTGTCGGTGATCCTGTCGTACAGCGTTCTGATAACAATCAGATTGTGATTCAGACCGTAACCGTTGAAAACGATGTTCGTGACCAGATTCAGAATAAGATTCTGGAAAAATACGAGCTTGCTCCGGAAGCAATGCTTTCAACAGACAACGTCAGCGCAACGGTTGGCGGCGAGCTGCAGGCACAGGCGGTACAGGCAACGCTCATCGCATCGCTTTTGATGCTCCTTTATATCACCATTCGTTTTGAGTTTAAGACGGGTGTGGCTGCGATTGTGGCTCTGCTCCATGACTGCGCAATTATGCTTTCGTTCTGCGCAATCTTCCGTATTCCGCTGAATACGACCTTGATTGCAGCAATCCTCACGATTATCGGTTACTCCATCAACAACACGATTGTTGTGTTTGACCGCGTGCGTGAAAACTATAAGCGTGCAAAACTCGGAAACTTTAATGAAACGGTCAACAACAGCGTAAAACAGACGCTCGCCCGTTCCATTAACACCACGATTACCACGCTGCTTCCGGTTGTGATGCTGTTTGTGATGGGTGTTTCTTCCATCCGCCAGTTCACCATTCCGCTGATTGTCGGCCTTTTGGCAGGAACATATTCCTCCGTTTTATTGGCCGCTCCGGTTTGGGCGGGACTGAAAAAAGTACAGGATAAGTTAAAACGCCGTAAATTGCACAAAAGATAAAAACTGTTCATTGAGAGCCGTGATAAAATCACGGCTCTTTTTTTGTGCGCCTGATGGAGCACATCTTAAGCGAAATATTTTGCGAATATGTGCGACACAAAAAGTCCGCTCTTGATTTACATCCCTTTTTAATCACACATTTCCCCCTCCGCCATATACTGTTAGTAAAGAAAGCAGTGAAAGGATGGTCGTATGCGGTGTTTTCGTTTCAGGCTTTGGGGACTTTGCGCCATCGCATTTTCTTTTGGGATGTTTGCAGGACTGCTTTTGCCGCCGATCTGGCTGGTTATTTTTGAGGGAATGCTCATCTTATTTATCGCCTTTTGCTGGCTTTGCAGTTAATTTGAAAAAGGAGGGGCTAAAATGAAGGTTGTTGTGCTGAAATGTCCAAAGTTTTTCGGGGGGCTCCTGAAAACAGTTTTTAAAATGAGATAATTTTTACTCCTCCGTCCGGGGCTTTCTTCGGGCGGTTTTTCCTTTTTCCGTAAAAAAAGGGCATATTTTGGAATCGTTGCGCTTATATTATTAGTGAAAATAAAAATACGGAGGATGGAATATGATGCTTAGTGCACTGGAACGAAAAGGGCAAATGCTTTTTGCGGAATGGAAAGAGGCACGCCGTGAAAAAAAGGAAAAAGAGAGGCGTGACCGAGTCAATTTTGAATATACCGAACGCATCGCACAAGCAAAGAAAGCACTTCAAACGGTGCGTGAAAACTTTGATTTTGTGACGGATGATGCGGTCAAGGAATATTATATTTATATGATTAAGGCAGAGGAAACCAAGCTGAATTACTTTTTATCCCGTGCCAAAGAAGAGAAAGCAGAAAACCCCACCTTTTATACTCCACGCCTTTCTCCGGACGCACAGAAAGGATGTGTGAACAGTGGGTGTTGCTGAAATTTCTGCTTATGTCTTGGTGGCGGTGTTAGTGATTACTTTGTGCGCCGTTTTTGCAAGGCCCTTAAAAACAATTCTCCGACTTGTCGTCTCGAGCATTTTCGGCGGCATCGGACTTTACATATTGAATTGGCTACTTGCACCAACCGGTTTTTTTGTTGGTGTCAATGTTGCAACCGCCGCCATTTGCGGGATGCTTGGTCTGCCGGGCGTGGTGCTGGTTACGGCGGTCAAGCTCTTGTTTCATATATAATGCTGTTGTGCCGGAATACATAAAAAGCCACCCTGTGGGGTGGCTTTTCTTATGGTTTTGCAAATTTTTGGATCAGTTCGTTAAGTTCGAGTCCGCCCTCCCGTTCTTTTTTCCATAAAAGTGCGGGACAGGTCAGCGTTTCTGCCCGGACAAACAGCGGTGCAAGCAGAGCCTCCTCCCCTTTCTTGCGCGCCTTTAAGCCTCGCTCGGCAAAGCCGACCAAGGAGAGCAAAAGCTCTCGCACGGCTTCTTTTGGTGCCGGCAGACGGTAGTGCTCAATAACCGCATTCCGAAGCTTGGCGTTGCGATGGGGAGACGCATATTCCTCCGGTGTAAGAAATTTCCGCAAAAAGCCAAACAGGCAACATTCCGCCTCCTCTAACTGTGAAAGCAATCCCAGATGAAAAGCAGGCGGACAAAAGGCTTCGCTGACGGGTTGGGCGCAGTCGCTGCGCACCTCGAGGGTGCCTCTGCGAGTGACCTCGATATTGCAAAAAGAAAGATAGTAGTTAAGGTCCTCTTTGGGTGCACCGTTTTCAAAATATTCCCGCACGCTGACGGGAGGAAACAGCTCATATTGGCCATTTCGCACCCGATGAAACATCGAGCGGGCAAGGATGCCGTCTGCGACATCGTCCATCGAATGAAACTCGCCTTCGATTTTACCAACGTTTGCCGCAAGAGAGCGAAAGCCGCTTTTTTCCCACAGATAATCCCGAAAACACACGCAATTCGGCTGGTTTGCCGAAGGGAAAGCGGGCGAGTTGGAAAACAGGAGCGCATGAACAAAATCAAGAGCCGCAAATAAGGTCAGTGCTCGTGGGAGCTTGTCCGCCGTAAGATCAAGATGCGTCTGCACGGAAGAAAGCTTGGCGGGGAAATCGGGGTATATGTGAAATTTTCCGCCGGAAAACGGCGACAAAAATGAGCGCACCATCCCATAGACCGGAAACGAAACAGGCAGAGGCGAAAGTCGGTCTGCAAAGGGGTTGGTTCCGATGCCTGAAAGAGTGTAGCCGTGCGACAGAAAATAGCCTTGCACACGGGCATAAAGCCGATAAAAGCGCTGGGCAAGAACGGACAGACTCTCCCCTTTTTCCAACGAAAACTCAAAGTTATGATAAGAATTATCAAAGGACAGTACATCGCCATCTGCATTTATGATAAACGCCGGTGCACCATCGGTATCTGTTTCAGCGATTTGAAAACTGTTTTCACTCAAAAGCTCGTAGAACAGGCCGCAAGCAACCTCCTTTTCAACGCTGCCATTCAGGCAAAGCAAAGGAAATTCCAGTTCGACACCTACGTTTTTTCGTCCTTTTTCATCAAACGGCGCCAAAAAGTCTGCTTTAATCCATTCCCTGGTATTCATTGCTGCTTTCCCCTCCTTTTTCTTTTTTTATTGTATCATTTCTCCCTTTCTTTTTCAATATACGAGCATCGAAAATAAAAGCTATTGTATTTTGATTTTGTTTATGGTAAAATAAAATATACACATTTTTAAAATGCTGTTTTTCGGGTGATGCCCGTCTGGATAAAAGGAGTGTCTTTTTTGAAAAATATAAATGATATGGGAACGGAAAAGCTGTCACGACTCATTATGCGGCTTTCTCTGCCTGCCATTTTCGGCATGCTGGTTAACCTTTTGTATAATATTGTTGACCGAGTTTTTGTCGGTGCACTAAACAGCGATGCACTTGCCGCAATCACGGCTGTTGCACCGTATATGACGCTGCTTTCCGGCTTTGCGGTGTTGGTCGGCACGGGTGCGGCGGCGCTGATTTCGATTAAGCTCGGTGAGAAAAAGCCGAAGATTGCGGAAAAAATTCTGGCGACTTCCCTGCCGCTGCTTTTGATTCTTTCTGCGATTATTATGATTCCGTCATTTGGGCTTCAGGATTTCATTCTGTCGCTTTCCGGCTCGGAAAAGCTGAATATTGAAACAATTGTCTATGCAAAGGATTACTTGTTTGTGATTATACTGGGAGTTCCGTTCCAGCTCATCAGCCTCGGTATGGACCAGAATATGCGTGCTGAGGGCAACGCCGAGGCAGCGATGAT
>JAZSOJ010000072.1:0-3200 GCA_045536855.1 Clostridia bacterium
CTATGCACTGGTGCCGGCGGTATCGTTTTCTTCGTTTATGCAGTATTGCACGGTGGATTCCTTAAAGGAGAACTATTCGATTGTGATATATGCAAGTATTGCTATTTTATTTTCTGTCGGTGTAGCGATTGCCTTGTCCTATGCGTTTCGGATTAAGGATACTTATCGCAGAAGTGTGTATCAATAAGCACTTGCTTTTGGAAATTACGGGTTTATGGGGAATGCAATTGTCCCAACCGTTTTGGGAGGCGATGAGCATCTATACTATTATCTTTTGTTTACCTTGCCCCTCAGTTTTGCGATTTATCTTTGGGGAATTGTTATTCTCACGCCAAAGGAGAACAGAAAGGGAAGCGTGATTAAAAATGCGTTTAACTTCCCAATGATTGCAATTTTTGTCGGGATGTTTGTCGGAATCAGTGGCATTGGAAAGATTTTGCCTGACTTCTTTATTACGACGGTTGATTCACTCAAAAATTGCATGGGTCCTGTTGCAATGGTTTTAGCAGGATTTGTTATCGGCAGTTTTTCTTTCCGCGAGATGCTGACCGATGTCCGTGTTTATATTGTTAGCCTTTTAAGGCTCTTCGTTCTGCCGGCGCTTGTTTTGGTTGTATTGAAACTTTTGGGCGCAAATAACTATATTCTCACGCTTGCGTTTTTTGCGTTCGCCACGCCGCTTGGCTTAAATACAGTGGTTTTCCCTGCAGCGTTTGGGGGAGAGACGAAGACCGGGGGATCGATGGCGATGATATCCAATGTCTTGGCGGTCATTTCCTTGCCGGTGATGTATGGTTTGTTAAACTTTTGGCTATAAATGCAAAAAAATGGATTTTTATGTAAGAAACTATTGCAGATACTGTCAAAATGTGTTACTATAAACAATAGAAATTATTGCAGGAGGCATGTTCTATGAAAAAAATTTATGAGGGTAAAACCAAAGATGTTTACAGTTTGGACAATGGTAATGTGCTTTTGAAGTTCAAAGACGATTGCACCGGTAAAGACGGCGTGTTCGATCCGGGTGAAAATTCGGTAGGACTCACGATTGAGGGTATCGGTAAAGCAAATTTAAGAACTTCGGTTTATTATTTTGACCTCTTAAAAGAGGCGGGCATTAAAACCCACTATGTCAGCGCAAATGTAGACGAAGCTACGATGGAAGTGCTTCCGGGCAAAGTGTTTGGTCACGGTCTTGAGGTTATCTGCCGTTTGGTTGCAACCGGTAGCTTTATCCGTAGATACGGCGAGTATATCGAAGACGGCACGCCTCTTTTAGGTGGCTATGTAGAGTGCACATTCAAAAATGACGAAAAGGGCGACCCGTTGGTAACCGGCGAAGGCTTGGCAGCGCTGGGCGTCATGTCTCCGGCAATGTTTGAAAGCATGAAAGAACAGACCCTAAAAATCACAAAGATTGTTGCAGACGACTTAAAGACCATCGGCTTAGACCTTTGGGATATCAAGTTTGAGTTTGGATATAACAATGATGAAGTTATCCTGATTGACGAGATTGCTTCCGGTAATATGCGTGTTTATAAAGATGGCGAAATCGTAAATCCGGTCGAATTGACAAAATTGATTTTAGACAGATAAATAAAAATAAAAGGACGCCTCAGGGCGTCCTTTTTTATGTTTATTATTGTGCTAATGCGTTGCGCTCTTCTTTCGATGGAAGCTGTACTAAGGTGATGGCAACAAACATCAAAATGCAACCGAAAATTTCCCTTGGGCTCATTGCACCGCCTGTCAAGGGGAATCCTAAGGAGACCAAAGCAACGGTAGAAAGCGTTGCGAACACGGACTCCAAACTCATTAAAATAGAAGCAGAGGTTGGGTCGGTATATTTTTGCCCGACGATTTGCAAAGTGTATGCGACTCCACAGGACATCACACCGGAGTAGGTGATGGAAACCCAAACATCGAGAATTGGTCCTATTGCAGGCTTGTCCACTACAAGTGCGCCAAGCATACTGATGACACCGCAGACAAAAAATTGAATGCAAGAAAGCTTTACGCCGTCTACTTTTGGGGAAATGTGGTCGATGACTAAAATGTGTCCGGCAAAGAAAAAAGCACAAATAAAAATCCACACATCGCCGATGTTAATGCTAAATGCCTCATTGATGCACATTAAATACATACCGACAGTCGCCACAAGCACGGAAATCAAAATGACCGGTCTCGGTCGCTTTCCGGTGAATAGGCCGAAAATCGGAATGATAATCATATAAAGCGCAGTGATGAAACCACCTTTACCCGGGCTGGTGTATACAAGTCCCACGGTTTGAAGAACCGTTGCGGCAAACAGCAAAAGTCCGCAAATTGTTCCGCCAACCCATAGCGTTTTGTCTGCTTTTTGGTAATCTGCACCCGACCGCTTTTTACGGCTGTCAAGAAAAAAGATGATCGGCAAGAGTGAAACCGAACCTAAAAGGCTTCGAACACCGATAAAAGTCATCGGTGAAATTTCTTCCACACCCTTGCTTTGTGCGATGAATGATGTGCCCCAAATGATAGCGGCGAGGAGCAAAATCAGATTTCCTTTCAATTTGCGACGACTCATAATAATAGTAACTCCATTTCAAAAAGAATACATATATTGTATCGGTTTTCTGACTCTAAGTCAAGCAAAAGAAAACGGTGAGGCGGGCAAAAAGCCAAACCTCACCGCTACTTACTTTATCTGTCAGTCTTCGTCAGCGGTGAAGCCGCATTTTGCTAGGCATTTTACCAGGCAAGCTGCTGATGTCAATATTAAAGACAAGAACAAAAGCAAAAGGCCGGTAATGATAGCGCCTACAATAGAGGTTGCGGCAAAAGTAATTGCCAAAAGGATTACAGACGTAAGTGCTGTACCCAGTATGCCAACCAAAAGAGAGGTCAGTGCAGGGCACACGCAACTCCTTACGCCCGGTCCAGTGGAATTACCGCTTTTGGCAGTGAGTATTGCAAGAAAACCAACTGCGATGCCGAGTGCGACCCATAAAAATGCCGGCGTTACGGCGATTGTTGCGCGGAGAAAGGGACAGGGACTTCAGGAGGAGGCCAATCAGACGCTCAGAAACGCGCTGGTGCTGATTATCGGTATGGCAGCGGTAATGATGACGCTGGCGCTTACCTTCTCCCGGCCGCTGATGGCCTTTGCAGGCGCAGGCGAAGACATCATCCACCTTTCTGACATGTATTTCCGCACGCTG
>JAZSOJ010000165.1:0-2069 GCA_045536855.1 Clostridia bacterium
AAGGTATCGCAAACAAAAGCGTCATAAAAAAGAGCTGACAGTTTTGGGAGAAGCCCTCTAAAAGCTCGTTGGTTACGGTTTGAAAAGTCATAATGCACTCCAAATAAAATGATTCGCAAGGGCTCTCGGTCGTTTACCAAAAGCCCTTGCGCCAATACTTGTATGTAAGAAAAAATTACAGTTCTAACAAATCAGCGAGTTTGTATTTTGTTGCGATTTCTTTCAGCTTGCCTTCCTCTGCCAGCTCAGCAATTGCAGCATTTACTTTCTCAGTGATATCGCTGCCCTTTCTAAATGCGATACCATACTGTTCCGGAGAGAATTCCTCGGTTTCTACAACAACGAGGTTTTCGTAATCCGTACCTTCGCCGATCATACCGATACTTGCAACATAGTCAACGACGCAAGCACCAGCCGTACCGCTGGAAACTTCCATCAGCGCTTTTGCCTGAGAATCCACTGCCGTGTAGGAAGCAGCCTTAAAGAACTCATGCTCCATTGCAACCTCTTCGCCTGCAGACTCAGCTTCTGCAACAACAACCACACCCTCTAATGCCTCTTTGGTATTGTACTTGTCAGCATTTTCAGCTTTTGCTACAACAACCTGCTTGTTCTGCATATACGGGGTAGAAATGCTCATTGCTTCTGCACGCTCCGGAGTGATGGTCATACCGTTCCAGATACAGTCGATGCTTTTTGCAGCAAGCTCAACTTCTTTGGTGTTCCAGTCAATCTCAATAAACTTTGCGGTAACGCCCAGCTTTTCGGCAACAGCGTTTGCAAATTCGGTTTCAAAACCAACCAGTTCTTCGCCCTCATAGTAGTTCATAGGCGCAAACAACGTCATACCGATAATGATTTCTCCCTTTTCGGTGATGTATGCTGCATCGGAATCGGTTCTTGCCTGACCACAAGCGGTGAGAACCAGGAGTGCAGCAAAAAGAATTGCCAATAATTTCGTCATTTTTTTCATG
The DNA here is from genome assembly GCA_045536855.1 of Clostridia bacterium. Lineage (GTDB taxonomy): Bacteria > Bacillota > Clostridia > UBA1381 > UBA9506 > RGIG1666. The sequence goes on from JAZSOJ010000165.1 coordinate 975, forward strand.
TCAAAATTGCCTCCTAAAAATTTAATTTACATTTGCTTATATATTGTACTACAAAAAAGCCCATTCGTAAAGAGTTTTTTCGAATTTTACGATTCCTCTTCCTCGGTTTCCTCCTCAGATAATTCCGCACGGATAACTTCAATCTGCGTCACACGATGGGAATCAATGCCCGTAACGGTAACCGTCAGATTTTCGCAGGTGAAACCATCCCCGTTTTCAGGGATTTTTCCAAGCTGCTCCATCGCCCAGCCGCCAACGGAAATACTGTCCGTTTCACACTCGACATCAAAGAAATCGCAGAAATCGTCAAAATTGTAGGAACCGTCGACACGGAAATAGTTCTCGCCGAGCTCGACAAATTCCTCCACAACCTCATCGTGCTCATCCCAGATTTCTCCAACCAGCTCTTCTAAGATATCCTCCATCGTAACGATACCGAGCGTGCCGCCGTATTCATCGATGACAACTGCAATATGCGATTTATTTTTCTGCAAAATTTTAAGCAAGTCATTGATTTTTTCCGACTTCTGAATAAAGAGCGGTTTGGTCATAATGCTTGCAACATCTTTATCCGTAATACCCGTTTCAGTAAAGAAATCCTTCAGGTGAATGATGCCGACAATATTATCAATATTTTCTTCGTACACCAAAAGACGGGAATACTGCGTATCTCGAAACATCTGCGCTATTTCTGCTTTTGACGCATCCAAGGGCACCGCCTCGACATCCACACGGTGAGTTAAAATGTCCTCTGCCTCCTGTTCGGTAAACTCGATGGCATTTCGGATGAGGTCTCCCTCGTCGGAGTCTAAGCTTCCTTCCATTTGAACCTCTTCCACGAGCATCAAAAGCTCCTCCTGCGATATTTTCGCACTGCCCTCTAAATGAAAAATCTTGGATAACAGCTTTTTCCACAGGGTAAACAGAAAGTTAATGGGGGTAAGCACCCAAATCAAAAGTCGAATCATCGGTGCAGAAAACATTGCAAAACGCTCAGGGCAGTCTTTTGCGATACTTTTCGGGGAAATTTCGCCGAAAATCAGGATGATTATTGTTAAAACAATGGTAGAAATTGCCGCACCATACAGCGGATTG
>JAZSOJ010000148.1:0-16158 GCA_045536855.1 Clostridia bacterium
GATCCGACTTCCAATTAAAAGAATTATATTTTGAAGCCGTAAATAACCATTAAAAAAAGCACCGACCTGATGGTCGGTGCTTTTTATTAATCTATCAGGCTTTCTGCAATCTTTAGCGCCTCATCAATATTCGCAGGGAAATTCTCTGCCCCTACTCTGTCGTAGAATTTCGCTTTTGTCATTACCTCAAGTGGTTGGCGGTTTGCGTGAGAAAACAGCATACGAATACCTTTTTTCTCGCAAAGATCATATATTGAAATCATCGTTTTAAGTGCTGAAATATCCAGCGCGGGAATATTTCTCATTCGCAAGATGACCACTTTCACTTCCTCTTTTATTTCCAGTTCGGAAATCGTGTCCGAGGTTGCAAAAAACATCGGGCCGTTAATTTCAAAAACCTGGGTATACGGCGGAATTTCTTTCATTCTTCCACTATCATCGACGCCCTCTCCCCCGTGCTTCCATGTACGGATGTGGGTGACCTCGGTCATACGTTTCATAAACAGAACAACAGCTGCCACAAGACCTACCGCAATCGCAACCACAAGATCAAATACCACGGTAAGTACAAAGGTTAGAATCAATACTAAAACATCGCTTTTCGGCGCTGTTTTGCAAATGGAAGCAAACTGTCTCCATTCGCACATATTATATGCGACCATAAACAGAATCGCCGCAATGATCGGCATTGGAATCCAGGCAGCATACGGCATCAGAACAAGCAGTACCAAAAGCAGCACGATAGCGTGCACGATTCCTGCCACCGGTGTTTTTCCTCCGTTTTTCACATTCGCCGCCGTTCTTGCGATAGCTCCTGTTGCAGGGATACCACCAAACAGACCCGAACAGATATTACCGGCACCCTGTGCAATCAATTCTGTATTGGAGTTGTGCTTGTCGGATATCATCCCATCCGATACCACGCAGGATAAAAGCGACTCAATCGCCGCCAAAATGGCGATAGTAAATGCGCTCGGAATAAGCCCCGCAATCTTTTCTAAATCAAACGCAGGCAAGGAAAATTGCGGTGCAGCGTTAGAAATTGTATATAAATCTCCAATGGTGTTTACATTCAGATTGCAAACCTTGACAATGACAACGCCAAAGATGACCGCAATCAGTGACGGTGGAATTTTTTTGTTGATTTTCGGCCAAAGGATAAGAATCAAAAGGCCTAAAAGGCCAACCAACACCGCCTGCCAGTTAATCGTTGCCGCAGACTCTACCACTGCGGTCAGCTTCTCCATCGTTTCTACGGCGTGTGTTCCCTCAGGGAACGTAAGTCCGAAAAAGTCCTTGAGCTGTCCGATGACAATCGTGAGCGCAATGCCCGAAGTAAAGCCGGTGGTAATTGTATACGGAATAAATTTAATCAAAGAACCCAAACGACAAATTCCCATTAAAATAAGAATCAAACCCGCCATAATGGTAGCGACCACTAAGCCTTCCATCCCAAATTGTGCAACAATACCTGCAACGATGGTTGCAAATGCTGCTGTCGGTCCGGAAATATTAACTCGGCTGCCACCGAGTGCTGCAATCACAAATCCGGCAACAATGGCTGTATAAAGGCCACGCTCAGGCGTGACCCCGGACGCAATTGCCAAAGCAATTGAAAGCGGAAGTGCAATAATTGCAACAATGATTCCCGCAATCAAATCACTTGAAAATTGCTTCGATCCGTAGTTTTTTAATGAACTGATCAGTTTCGGTTGAAATGTTTTCATAACGGTATGGCTTTTGCCACTTAAACCCCCTCATATGTAATAAAATCATACGCTAATCATTCTACCACACAAAAACTGCATTTTCAACCACAAAAACTGACAGTTTTTCTTTTTTTGTCAAATTCTTCTTGACAATTTGACAAGACTGTGCTATACTAAAACAAAATTAATATTGAAGGGGAGCTTGTAAACAGGCTGAGAGGAAGTTGTGAACTTCGACCCTATAACCTGATATGGATAATGCCAGCGTAGGGATCGATAGTAGATAACCGAATTTTGAGCGCATCCGTCAGGATGCGCTTTTTTGTTACCATAATTGCTGTCGTTTGGTAGCTTAGCGTGCATCTTGATTGCGATCGTATTAGCTATGTACAGGTGCCCTTTCAAAAAAGGAGAATGTCAAATGAATCAAAAAACAAAAATACTCACAGAAATCGCAATGACCGTCGCACTGGCTGTCATCTGCAGTTTTATCAAGGTTTGGGAAATGCCACAAGGCGGTTCTGTTTCTCTCACGATGATTCCCCTGTTCATCCTCGCCTTTCGTCGTGGTGCGTTTCCTTCTATCATCGCCGGTGCAATCTATGGATTGTTGTCCGCCCTGCTCGCCGGAGTGCTTTATCACCCGATGTCACTTCTTTTGGACTATATTCTCGCCTTTGGTTTGTTAGGTCTTGGCGGGTTCTTTCCCAAGAAAGCTTGGGGCGTAGTTTGCGGCACAACCATCGGTGTTATCGGACGATTTATCAGTTCCTATTTAAGCGGAGCGATTTTGTTCGCTGAATATGCGCCCGTAGGTCAAAGTCCGTGGCTTTATTCCTTTATTTATCAGGCAACCTATCTTGCGCCGGAATTGTTGATTACACTTGCTGTAATTCTGTTGCTTTACGGTAAATCAAAACACTTTTTATTCGGCAACTAAACCAAAAATATATCAAAAGGGTTGTAATTTGGAATTTCAAATTACAACCCTTTTATTTTAGTATAATACTGACATCTCCCGAAGAAAGTGCCGTCGTTTCTCCGTTTTCCCAGGAAATAACCAATCTTGCTGTATCATCAACGGATAATACCCTCGCTTTTTTAGGTTCTGCGCCAACATAAGAAACGACTTCCACTTCTTTCCCGATCAGGCAGGATTTTTCACGATATTCTGATAACTGTTGCCGGTATCCTTTTCTTTTCATCCGTTCTTCAAAACCGTTGATTATTTCTGCCACGAAACGATTCTTGCTTACTTTATTCCGGCTAATCTCAGAAAGCGCGCAAGCTTTACTACGAATTTCCTCCGGGAAACCCTGCTTTGGCGCACACAAATTCACGCCAATTCCAAGCGCCGCCCGAAAAATATTCCCCTCCGCATCAAACTCCCCTTCCACCAAAATACCGCAAAGTTTTTTGCCGTGAAAATAGATGTCATTCACCCACTTGATTTGCGTTTCGATTCCATAAAGGTGATGAATTGCATCATAGACTGCCAATGCCGCTATCACCGTAAGAAAAACAGATTCTTCCGCCGGAATCTGCGGTTTTATTTCCATCGTCATATAAAGGCCGTCTCCCCGAGGCGAAAAGAAGCTTCTTCCCATTCGTCCATGTCCGGCCGTCTGACTTTCTGCCAGAATCAGTGCCCCCTCCGCTTCCTCCCTGAGCTTTGTTTTCGCCAGCCCGTTCGTTGATTCTATCTCATCATAAATATAAATATTTCGCATCTGATTTCTTTTTAAGTATGAGCGGATTTTCGTTTCACAAAATTGTTCTTTTGTTTCTTCCGACACAGCGATCCCTTCTTTCTTTGCAGACATAAAATGAAGACAAGCCACATAAAATGGAGATAAGAAACCGAAAGGAGATAACATATGCGTACCATAGGAAAACGAACCCGAAAATCATCATTTTTTGGACATAGCTTTGTCCTTCGGAAAAAAGTTTCTTTCCGTGGTTTCTTATCCTTCATCACAATCGCTGTATTATTCTTCGTTTCTTCTTATCCACAACTGTTTTGTTGTTTTTTTAATACAAATTTTTTGCTGTCCTGCGTGCAGACTACAGCACCGTCTCTTTCCAATATCAATTTTTCCTTTTCCACAAAACCTATATACGGACTATTGCACAGCACCTTACCCGTAATCCCGGCCAATGAATCCATGGCAAAAAAATACGCTGCTCAAACAGATACGTCCATCCGGCTGATTCGACAGGTGCCTTTAAAGCAGGGTCCGTCCGAGGCGCCCTCAACTCCCATAAAAACGGTTGATATGTCTGCCAAAGGCATTACCTTCAGCAACGCTACCGAATACCAGGTAAATGCCAAAGACTTGCTTTCTTTTCCATTGTCTTTTGCGGGCAATACAAATAAGCCCCGTGTTTTAATCGTCCACACACATACCTCTGAAGCGTATTCAGACAGTCCGGGCGGAAGAAACAAGTCCGAGGAAAAAAATGTCGTTCGCATTGGAAAGGTACTTGCTGAACGGCTAAATCGTGCCGGCATTATAACCATCCACGACACCAATAAAAACGACGAGCCGGAATACAACGGTTCGTATAAAAAAGCGTTGGGTGTGATCGAAAAAAACCTTGCGCACTATCCATCGCTCGAAATCGTACTGGATATACACCGTGATTACACCGTTCGTGACTCCGGAAAACCCACTGAACAGGCGCTCAAACCAACGCAAACCGAAAACGGCAAAAATGCGGCACAAGTCATGTTCGTAATCGGGACAGATGCCATGGGACTTTCCCATCCGGATTGGAAACATAACCTTGCGTTTAGCGTCCAGCTACAAAACATTCTAAATCAAAAGCATCCGGGCCTCTGTCGCCCCATCAATTTGCGCACGGAACGTTTTAATCAGCATATGACAAAAGGTTCTATGATCATCGAGGTAGGCTCTTCCTTTAACACGCTGGAAGAAGCTGTTCGTGCTGCGGATTATATCAGCGAAGCACTAATTGCGCTTTTGTCTTCATAATGTTCTTTTTTATTGTACCTCAAAAAAAAAAGAAAAACAAGTCCTTGAGAATGTGTCTGTTTTATGATACAATATATCATAATATTGATACATAGGAGGATATACATGGATACAAAAGGTTCCTGGAAGCGTTGGATTGCTGCCTTTATTTTCGCTGTGGCCGTCATTGCAGTATATAAGGCCTTTGACAATATCGGCAACGTTTTTAACTCTTTTTACTATATTTTAGAGTTGCTTACGCCATTTTTCATTGGCGTCGCTCTTGCTTTTTTTATGTATCCCTCAGCCAAAAAAATCGAAAAGGCATTGGGACGCAGCCGTTTTTACAAAATTGCAAAAATAAAGCACGGGCTATCCGTTGCCATTGTGTTTCTTTCCTTTTTGGCAATTGTTCTTGCAATCGTTGTATTTCTGCCGCCTCTTCTTTCCAAGAGTTCCGCTGATTTTGCAGCCCGTTTGCCTGAGTATTTACAGCAAATTCATCAGTTCTTACGTTCTTTGGCTAAAGACACCGGTTTGCTTCATGTGATTGACATAGAGCAAATCATCAGTTACATCTCCTTAGAAAATCTTTCCTCCCTCTTTTTGGGCGGAGATTTCGGACAATATGCAGAGAGTGTTAAGGGGATAACGACTACTCTTATGTCGATTTTTATGGGCCTTATCATCTGCATATATATCTTATTAGAGCGTGATTCCCTGCTAAGGATGTGCCGCAAATTTTTTGGCTTGTTTATTCACAAAGAAGCAATGGAAAATATCGGTTTTTACATTCAGAAGGTGAGCGATATCTTCTATGCTTTCTTCTATAGCAAGGTCATTGATTCTTTGGTCATCGGTATCATTTCCGCTATCGGATTTACGCTGTTAGACGTTCCTTTTGCGATTATCATGGCCATTTGTTTAGCACTTTTGAACCTCATCCCCTACTTTGGTCCGGGACTGGGTTCTATCCCTGCCATTTTAGTAACTTTGCTTGTCAAGGATATTTACGCTGCTATTTGGGTGGGAATATTCCTTTTGCTTCTGTTACAGATCGACGCCAATGTCATCGGCCCGAAAATCTTGAGCCATTCTTTAGGTATCAGTCCTTTCTGGGTTATTTTCTCTATTTTGGTCTTCGGCGGTCTGTTTGGCTTCTGGGGCACGGTCATCGGTGTGCCTGCAATTGCAGCCATCCGTCTGTTCATTTTGGACTATATCGAAGACGGAAAAATCAGCCGACCACCCGAAATTTCTGAAAAAACAAAGGATACCCACAATCTCAGCAAGTGAGGATTTGATATGAAACAACATTTGATTTCTTGTCTTGAGGCAATGCAGCTTCCCTATACTGAGGCACAATTGGAGCAATTTGAAGTGTATCATCGCTTGCTCACCGAATGGAATGAAAAAATTAATCTTACCGCCATTCGTGAGCCGGAAGAGATTGCATTAAAGCATTTTGCCGATTGTTTATTTGGCCTTTCTTATATTCCGGAAGGCGCTCATCTGATCGACGTTGGTAGTGGCGCAGGTTTTCCGGGTATCCCGCTAAAAATTATGCGCCCGGATATTCATGTTTTGCTTTTGGACTCGCTGAATAAACGGATTAACTTTCTGAATCTTTTAATCGACGAACTCGGTCTTACACAAATCGAAACTCTGCACAGCCGTGCAGAAGACGGCGCACGAAAAGAATTGCGTGAAAGCTTTGATGTTGCAACCGCCCGGGCTGTTGCCAATTTATCCGTGCTTTCGGAATACTGTCTGCCATATGTGAAAACAGGCGGTATTTTCCTCTCCTATAAAGGCAGCAGCGGATATGAAGAAATCAATGAGGCGAAGAATGCGATTTCAACTTTAGGCGGAAAAACGGAAGAAAAGACGAAATATTTCTTGCCCGGTACAGATATTCTGCACACGCTTGCGATCATTCGCAAGATCAAGCCAACGGCGCAAATTTATCCTCGCAATCCGGGTAAAATTGCAAAATCTCCGCTTTAAAAAATAACGGATAAAATCAAGCATTTCTCACAAACTAAATACACACGGCACTTCCCGATGTGGGAAGTGCTTTTTTATTGTGAATCAGAGAAAGGACTTGATCAAATGAGTTCCACTAAAAAACAAGGCGAGCAAACCGTATGTTTTTCCTCGCCTCCCATTATCATCGGCACTGCTGCTGTTGCGGGACCCAAGGAGGGCGAAGGTCCGCTCGGCGGATATTTTGATACCATTGTAAAAGACAGCATGTGGGGTGAAGAAAGCTGGGAAAAAGCAGAAAGTAAATTTATGGAGCAGGCCGTGCGTACCGCTCTCAACAAAAGCAATCTTTCTCCCGGACAAATTGATTACATCTGCGCCGGAGACCTCTTGAATCAATGCGCCGGCACCAATTACGGAATTCGCTCCTTGGGAATCCCGTTTTTGGGAATGTACGGGGCCTGCTCTACAATGGCTCTATCTTTGAGTGTTGCCGCCATGTGTGTTGACGGTGGCTATGCCGATGCCTGTGCAGCCGCTTGTTCCAGCCATTTTTGCTCCGCCGAACGACAATTTCGTTTTCCTTTAGAATATGGCGGTCAACGTCCGCCCAGCGCACAATGGACCGCAACCGGCTCCGGTTGTGCTATTTTATCTTCGAAAGGAACAGGCCCGAAAATAGACTGCATTACAACAGGCAAAATTATCGACAAAGGAATCACCGATGCCAACAACATGGGAGCAGCAATGGCGCCTGCCGCTGCAGATACTCTTTTAACGCATTTTAAAGACACCAAAAGAAGTCCTCAGGATTATGATCTGATCGTCAGCGGCGATTTAGGGAAAATCGGAAAATCAATCGTCATCGATATGTTAAAAGAAGAGAATTATGATCTTTCAGAAAACTATAACGATTGCGGTCTGTTGCTCTTTGATTGCGAGGCACAGGATGTCCATTCAGGCGGCAGCGGTTGCGCCTGTGCCGCCCTCGTTTTTTGCGGATATCTTTACCGATTAATGCAAGAAAAACAACTAAAGCGTGTCCTACTCGCCGCCACGGGTGCCTTAATGAGCACCACAGCCGTTCAGCAAGGAGAAAGCATTCCCGGAATTTCGCATGCTGTCAGCATCGTTATGGATTGATACAACAAAAGACCGCCTCGTCAATCTCTACCCATCTGTGACTCCAAGGCGGTCTTTTATTCATTTTATACATCAATTGTCTGACCTGTTTCAAACAGATACAAACATCTGCGTATCACCGGCATCCCATAAATTTTTTCAGCCGCTTTCGCATAATACTCTAACTGAATTCGATAGGTCGAGGCAAGCTCTTCGCACGAACGAATCCGTTCTGTTTTATAATCTATGATCACCAATTCTCCATCTTTAAAAATTACGCAATCAATGGTACCCTGAAGCATCATTTGCTCTTCGGTATCATATTCCGGATATACTTCACGTGCCGGAATATGAATGGCAAACATTACTTCACGCTCTACCCTGTCGGCTGTACGCAGGAGTATTCCTGCTTCAGATTCATAAAAACGGATTAAGTCTTTTTCGTCAATGACCGCACGTTCTTCTGCCGTGAAATATCCTTCGTCTTGTAATTGCTTAAGCTTTTTTTGAATCTCTTCCGGCGTATATTCAGAAAGTTCCAAGCGTTGCATCGCCGTATGATAAAGCGTACCCCTTAAAGCGCCACTAAAATGATTCTTTTGTCTTTCTGATAACATATGAGGACGTGGGTAAAGATAATTTTCTTCCATTCCTTCCCGACGCAAGCGGTTGTTTTTCAGCTCGCTTACCGTTATTTTTTTCTTTAATGTTTCATCTGCACGGTACGGATAATTATACTGTAAAAGCTCCTTTAGCTCTTGGGATGCCTCATATTTTAACGTTTCTTCCTTTGTTTCTTTTCTTGTCGGCTCATGTAACAAAAGATCTTCCGGTGTATAAATGGTTGCCGTCCACGGACTTTGTGTTTTGGAAAAAACAAGCGGGTAATCGATGCTGTCACGCAAACGGTCACAATTTGGGTGCGTGATTAGTGCCATCACAAACCAATCCAGATACGATTTCGCCGAAAGCAACTTATAAGGCGGTATCCGGCCACCCAATTCGGCACCCATGCCCATGGAATATAAATATTTTTGAGCATTCTTTTTTGTGCCGATAACAATCAGTTGTTCTCTCGCACGGGTCAGTGCCACATATAAAACACGGAGTTCTTCCGAAAGCATCTCACGGTCTAACTGTCGTTTCATAATCTCACGTATCGCCGTAGGATATGTGACACGCAAATCCGGATCAATAAATTTGGGTCCATAGCCAAGTTCTGCATGAATCAATACATTTTTGGACAAATCCATTCGATTCATTTGTTTGCCCGTGCCACACATAATAACAACCGGAAATTCCAGCCCCTTACTTTTGTGAACGGTCATAATACGCACAACATCCTGCTCCTCACCAAGCATCCGTCCCCCATCGTAGTCCCCGCCGGTTGAGCGGTAGTTGTCAATGAACCTCACAAAGCTATACAAACCTTTAAAGCTTGTTTTTTCATAGGCTTGCGCACGAATGGCCAAAAGTCGCAAATTCATTCTTCGGAGCGAGCCTCCGGAAAGCGTGCCCTGTGCATCGTAAAAACCGGTTTTTTGATATAAGGTCCAAATCAGCTCATATAGTGGCTGATGTTGCGCCAAATGACGAAACTCTGTCAGTTGCGCCAAAAAGCCCTGCACACGAAGAGCTAAGGCGTCATGATCCTCCGTTTTCTTTAGGAGAGCGTCGTAAAAATCTCCACTCTTTTGGCTAATGCGAATCTCTGCAAGGTCATTTTCCGAAAATGCATATATTTGCGAACGAAGCACAGCCAGCAACGGAATATCCTGATGCGGATTGTCGATGATATTTAAAAGAGAAAGCATCGTAGCAACTTCATTACTTTCCAAAAATCCGCCACCTTTTTCTGTATAACACGGTATTCCGTAGGCAGAAAACACTTGTATAAAGGTCTCTGTCCAGTTCTTTGGAGAACGCAAAAGGACACAAATATCCCGATACGAGATTTGGTGGTAGCCTTTTTTGTCAAGGACCTGATAGGCGCCGCTGATCAGCTCATCAATTTTCTGTGCAGCTAAAAGCGCCTCCGCTTCAATCCGGTCGATACTGTCCCCCTCTTCTTCTGACCAATCTTCCTCGCCATCTATCACAGGATCAATAATCGCCAGCTCCAGCTTTGCCGAAAGCGGATTGAGAGCATCCGGATAAACAACTCCGGGGTAAAGTTTTTCTTCTTCGTTATATTCGATTTCGCCCATTTGTGTCGACATAATTCTTTCAAAAATGTCATTAATACCAAAGAGAATTTCCTGGCGGCTACGGAAATTTCTCGAAAGGATACACTTTCGATTCGTTGCGCCCTCCTCTGTCGAGAAACTTTCCTTCTTTTCACGAAATAAAGAGGGGTCTGTATTTCTGAACCGATAAATACTCTGCTTGATATCTCCAACCATAAAAAGATTATTTTCTTTTTTGATTGCCGCAAAAATTGCTTCCTGCAAGCGGCTGGTGTCTTGGTATTCATCAATCAGTATTTCATCAAATTGCTCGCATATTGCCGACGCAAGCGCCGTACGATTTCCGTCAGCCGTCACCAAAAGCTGATAACACTTATGTTCTAAGTCGTTAAAATTTAATATGTTTTTTGCACTTTTTTTCTCGTCAAAACGGTCAATTAAGCGACTGACTAACTCTGACAGACATTTCATTTGTGCGCTTTCAATCAAAAGCACACGCTCCTGCTCTTTTGCGTCGAGTGCTAACAGTTTATCCACAATTTCCTTACGGAACGCATCCTTGGCTTTTGTGCGAACATTCTTGATATACTCACGATACCGTGGCTCTGCCTTTTTGGGTGCGGCGGGAAAACGGGCAAATTCTACGGAATATGCCCACTGGCGCAGAGATTCATAATCATTCATCGAAAAGGCATGTCGCAGGCATTCACACTCTTCACAGAGCATCATAAATAATCCGTCACCGCCGTCATCATTCTTCGCTTTTTCGATGATTTCCGGATAATAAGAAAGAAGTTCTTCCACGGCTTCCTTTACTTTCAATACAATTGTTTTTTCCATCCGGCTGCCGCAAAAACCGCTTTCTGCTATCGAAAATTGTTCTGCCGCCTGACAAAGCCAGCGTTTCGGATCCGGCAAACTCATGACAAAATGAAAGATTTTTTGAACCATCCCGTCAAAATCTGCACGGTTGCGCAACCCTGAATAGTTCTCTAACAGGCTGTAATATGCGTCCGCATAGGTTTCGTCTTCAAACATTTCGTCCATGACTTCTTCTAACGCTTCCATGCGAAGAAGTGCGTCTTCCGTTTGGTCTGCAATGCGGAAATTAGGGTCAATTTCTGCAATATTAAAGTTTGTACGAAGGGTGTCAAGGCAAAATGAATGGATTGTCGTGATATGGGCCTTGCCCAACAAGACCATTTGTCTTGCCAAAAATTCAGAGGATGGATTTTCTTCTAACTTTGCCACAATCGCCGCCGAGATACGCTCACGCATTTCAGCTGCCGCCGCATTGGTAAAAGTAACAACCAGTAAGCGGTCAATATCTGTCGGATTCGTAACGGAGGTAATTTTTTCAATGATACGCTCTACCAAAACCGCCGTTTTTCCGCTTCCTGCCGCCGCTGAAACCAACAAGTTCACGCCATCGGTTTCAATCGCTGTCCGCTGTTCAATCGTCCACTCCATTGCCATTTTCTCACACCCTTTCCATCTTGCTTTAATTGTAGCATAAAATCCAAAAAAAAGAAACTGCAACAATCAATACTTTTAAAAAAATGTCGAAAATTTTTATTTTCTTCTCGACAAATGTTTATTTTTTTCAACAATGGGTATACTGTATAATGTTGTCTGTCTACGAATGCATCAAAAAGGAGGAAACATTATGCAAGTACAACTAAAGATGAAAGGGCGCACCTTAATCGCCAAGCTTGTGGGTGAGCTTGACCACCACAACGCCAAAACGATTAAGGAAATGCTTGAAAATGCGATTGCAAGCAAAGCATGTCTGAATCTAATTTTTGATTTAACCGGTCTTTCTTTTATGGACAGTTCCGGCATCGGCGTTATCATTGGCAGATACAAACTGTTAGAAAGCATTGGAGGAAAAGTACAAATAGTTTCCGACAAAACACCGATCAATAAGCTGATCACCATGTCAGGTCTTGCTCGTCTGATGGATGTACATCAAACGATGGATCAGGCTTTTATGAGTATGTAGGGAGGGTATTTTATGGAACATCAAAAACCAGACAATCACATGACTTTGGACTTTATGAGTAAATCTGCAAATGAGTCCTTTGCCAGAGCTGCTGTCGCCGCTTTTGCTTCGCAACTTGATCCTACGCTGGAGGAGCTCGCTGACGTTAAAACCGCTGTTTCCGAAGCAGTTACAAATGCTATTATCCACGGCTACGATTCAAATCACGACGGAATGGTACATATCGAATGCAAAATTGAAGGGCGCACATTTTCCGTCAAAATTTCCGATCATGGAAAAGGAATCGAAAACCTGAGTGAAGCAATGACCCCTCTTTATACCAGCGCTCCCGATAACGAGCGCTCGGGGCTGGGATTTACCGTCATGGAAACATTTATGGATCATATAGATGTCGATTCTGTTCCCGGTGTTGGGACAAGCGTTTATTTGACGAAGAAATTTTCGAAATAATCTTGCCGGCAAACTGCAAAGGAGGGAGTATATTGCAAGACTTTTCCGGCTTTGATTTATATGATTTGATACATCTTGCGCAAGACGGAAATCGAGACGCAACCAACTACCTTGTAGAGAAAAATCTGCGTTTAATCTATTCGGTCGCACAACGGTTTTTGGGACGTGGAATTGATTTGGAGGATTTGTTTCAACTGGGTTGCATTGGCTTGTTAAAAGCGATTCAACGATTTGATACTAATTTCGGTGTCCAGTTTTCTACTTATGCCGTTCCGATGATTTCCGGGGAAATGCGACGAATTTTAAGGGATGACGGGCCGATTAAGGTCAGCAGAGGGCTGAAAATGTTGGCTTCTCGTGCTCTTAGCATGAAAGAGACTCTTTATGAAGAACTTGGCCGAGAACCTGCGATTCGGGAAATTGCAGAGCATTTAGGTGTGGACGCCAGCGAACTTGCAACAGCCATTGATGCCACTCACCCGCCCGAATCGTTATATGCCGTCTGTGGAGAAAATGATTCTATGCTTTTAATTGATAAAATAAGCGGCGGAAATGATCCGGAAACAGAAATTGTAAATCAAATCAGCATAGAGTCCTTGATTCGAAAATTACCGGATCGAGAACGGCTCATCATCCAAATGCGTTATTTTGAAGACCGCACGCAAAAACAAGTGGCGGATAAACTGGGCATTTCACAAGTCCAGGTTTCCCGCCTGGAGCGAAAAATTTTAGGCGAACTAAAAAAACAAATGAATGCAAATATGCTATAAACACAAAAAAGCCGATGGCTTAGACCATCGGCTTTTTTTGTATTAGTTGGTAATTGTTTTTTCTGTTTCCTTGTCAAACAAGTGAATCTTGTTACCATCCAAAGCAATCTTAATCACATCACCCGGCTGTGCAGTCGTTCTCGGATTTACGATTGCAGTAAAGGAAGAGCCTTCCACATTCAGATACAGATGTGTGGTAGCACCCATAAGCTCAGTAACTTCAACCTTTGCTTCGATAACCGTATCCGGAGTCGTTGCGAGATAGCCTTCTTCGTCATGGATAGATTCCGGACGAACACCCATAATAACCTGTTTGCCGACATACTCGGAATCAGCCAATTTCTGTGCTTTGCCTTCCGGAATTTTAACGCTGGATTTACCAAAGGAGAGGTATAAACCGTCATCTTTCTTCTCAAGCGTTGCTTCGATGAAGTTCATCGGGGGGCTTCCGATAAAGCCTGCAACGAATACGTTACACGGATTATCGTAAAGAACCTGCGGGCGATCAATCTGCTGAATGAAGCCATCTTTCATAACAACAATTCTGTCACCCATGGTCATAGCTTCCGTCTGGTCATGAGTTACATAGATAAAGGTTGTCTGCAATTTCTTATGAAGCTTGCTGATCTCCGTTCTCATCTGACCACGGAGTTTTGCATCCAGGTTAGAAAGCGGTTCATCCATCAAGAATACCTTCGGGTTACGAACGATTGCACGACCCAAAGCAACACGCTGTCTCTGACCGCCGGACAGAGCCTTCGGCTTTCTGTCAAGCAGGTGCTCAATATCAAGGATTCTTGCAGCTTCCTGTACCTTCTTTTTAATTTCATCCTTCGGCATTTTACGAAGTTTTAAGCCGAAAGCCATGTTATCGTATACCGTCATGTGCGGATACAGAGCGTAGTTCTGGAAAACCATCGCAATATCTCTATCCTTCGGTGCGATATCGTTTACGAGTTTATCCCCGATAAAAAGTTCGCCATCGGAAATCTCTTCCAGACCGGCAATCATTCTCAAGGTAGTCGATTTACCACAACCGGAAGGACCGACTAAAACGATAAACTCTTTGTCTTCAATATCTAAATTAAAATCACTTACAGCTGTAACGCCGCCGGCATATCTTTTATAAATGCCTTTTAAGTTCAAACTTGCCATGTGAAAAACCTCCTTACATTCCACAAATCAATTTACTATGATATGATACCATAATTCTATCGAAAATGTTAGTCTCTTTTTGACCAAAAATTCAAAAATATATTTAGTAAGATTACACAAAAGAATATTTTCCTACGCTTCTTTGATGCTTAAGGCTATTCTTTTCTTTTGCACATCAAGATCAATGACCTTAACCTTGACCACATCCCCGACGCTTAGCGCCTCCATCGGATGTTTAATGAACTTATTGCTGATTTGCGAGACATGGACCAAGCCATCCTGATGAACACCGATATCAACGAACGCCCCGAAATCAATCACGTTCCGCACCGTTCCGGTCAGCACCATGCCCACGCTCAAGTTTTCAATAGACAAAAGGTCGGAGCGAAGCATCGGCTTAGGAAGCTCATCTCTGGGATCACGGCCCGGTTTCACCACTGCGTCTACGATATCCTTTAGCGTCGGAACGCCGACACCGAGTTTTTGAGCTAATAAAGACGTTCCCTCTGCTTTCACTTTTTCTAAAAACTCCTGCTTATTGGTTTCGAGCTCCGAAAGCGTAAATCCCGTGTGTTTTGCCAGCGCTTCTGCCGCACCATACGACTCCGGATGAACTGAGGTGTTGTCCAAAGGGTTTTTCGCACCGGGAATACGCAAAAAGCCTGCACATTGCTCATAGGCTTTCGGACCCAGCTTTGCTACTTTTAAAAGTTCTTTGCGATCAGCAAACTTTCCGTTTTCTTCCCGATAGGAAACAATGTTTTTCGCAATGGTTGCGTTAATGCCTGCGATATGCGAAAGCAACGACGGCGAGGCGGTATTCAGGTCCACACCTACGCTATTTACACAATCCTCAACGACTCCATCTAAAGCGTGTGACAACTGTTTCTGATTCATATCGTGCTGATACTGTCCGACGCCAATTGATTTGGGATCAATTTTCACCAATTCTGCCAAAGGATCCTGCAGGCGCCTTGCAATCGAAACCGCACTCCTGAGCGCAACGTCATAATCAGGAAACTCTGCAGCGCCAAGCTCGGATGCTGAGTATACCGACGCACCGGATTCATTGACCACCACATACTTCACATCACTCGAAAGCTCCGCAATCAAATCCGAAACAAAAATTTCAGATTCTTTCGATGCCGTTCCATTCCCGATAGAAATTAAATCTACATGATATTTCTCAATTAAATTAGTAAGTACCCTTTTTGCCTGTGCTTTGTCGTGGTGCTCTAACGTGCAATAAATAACCGTTGTTGCGAGGACTTTTCCGGTTTCATCCACTACCGCAATCTTACATCCGGTGCGGTATGCGGGGTCAAGTCCCAAAACGACGCAACCCTTAATCGGTGGTTGCAGGAGCAGGCTGTGAAGGTTTGAAGAAAACAGTTTGATTGCCTCTTCTCCTGCACGATCGGTAAGTTCTGCTCGAATTTCATTTTCCACCGAGGGTGCAATCAGGCGTTTATAAGCATCTTTCGCCGCCAGGTCTACATATTCGCTCGTCACAGAAGCGTTTGCTTTTAATACTTGCGAAGACAAGTAATCATAAATCAGTTCTTCCTCCATTGAAACAGAAACTTTCAGTTTCTCTTCCTTTTCTCCTCGGTTAATCGCCAAAATACGATGGTTTGCAATTTTAGATAGCGGTTCTGAAAAATCATAGTACAAGCGGTAAACACTATCCTCTTCCGTTGCCGCTTTTGATGTCAAAAGACCTTTTTGCATTGTTTTCGTACGGATTTGTTTTCTAAATTCGGCGTCGTCCGAAATATTCTCCGCAATAATATCCATCGCACC
>JAZSOJ010000052.1:0-2342 GCA_045536855.1 Clostridia bacterium
TTGAAGAAACGATCAAAGAAGCGCTTGCAAGCTATGACAGGTTCAAAGCTGCATCGCAGTCAGGAAACTGGAAAGCGATGGGCGAAAGCCTGGATGAGCTTGATAAAACAATGCAGGAATTAAAAAATAAACAGTAGAAAAACGGCTGAACGAGTATTCGTTCAGCCGTTTTGTATGGAGCTTTTCATTGTTTTGACTTAAATCAACGAAAGTTGTTCGCCCTGCACATCATCGTCTTTTAAGTAGGAGCCTCGAGCAGGGATGTTTTTTGTGCGGTAGTAATCGAAGTCTGTAAAGGTGACCTCGTCAAGCGACAAAACCTTTGCCAGCGTACTGCTTTTTTTGGGGGTTAAAACCTGAACACCCATGGTGGTACGGGTAGTTTTTAATGGTATCTTTTCGGTGTTAAAGATTAAGACCTTGTTTAAGCTGGAAAATGCGACCAGCTCCGTGTCAGCAGAGAGGAAACGGATTGCCACAAGCGGCGATTTTTCATAGTAGGCATTGGTCAGCTTTTTGCGGTTGGTCTTGGTTTGATAAGCCTCAAGCGGTACCTTTGCCATTTTTCCGTTTTCAAAGCTAAAGAGCATAAAGCCTGCATATTTCCCGTCTGTCACAGCCATATACACGATTTTTTCTTCGTTTTCCATCCCCAAAAGATTCGGCAGATATTCGCCCAAATCTCTTGCCTTGCAATCCGGAATGTCATTGATTTTCATCTTATACACATTTGCCCGATTACTGAAGAACAAGGCTTCATCTTTATTTGAGCACTCAATTGAGTTAATAAAGCGGTCATCCTCTTTAAGCTTTTGGTCGGCACTTGCACGAAGCGATACCAAAGAGATTTTCTTTAAGTAATTCTGCTCAGACAGGAACATTTTGAGGTTATAGTCTTCGACGAACTGTTCCTCGACGGCCTCAACGATGTCGTCTTCGGTGATAATTTCGGTGCGACGATCCTGGCCATATTTTTTCATAATGTCTTCCACCTCACGAATAATGATTCGCTTCATTGCGACATTGCTTGCCAGTGTTTTCTGGAGCTCTGTGATATCTTTCGTGAGCGCATCGATATCATTTAAGCGGTTTAAGATATATTCTTTATTTAAGTGACGGAGTTTTATTTCAGCAACATATTCCGCCTGAATGATATCAATGCCAAAACCGGCAATTAAGTTCGGAACAACTTTTGCATCCTCTTCGGTTCCACGGATAATAGCGATTGCTTTATCAATGTCCAAAAGAATTTTTTCCAGACCACGAAGCAGATGCAAGCGGCGGCTCTTTTTGTCCAAATCATATTCTAAGCGACGCTTGATACAAGAAAGACGGAAAGCACTCCATTCTTTTAATACTTCCCTCACACCCATAACACGAGTGGAGCCATCGACTAAGATATTAAAGTTACAGCTGAAAGAATCCTCGAGTGGCGTTTGCTTATAAAGGCGAGCCATCAGCTTGTCCGGGTCTGTGCCACGTTTTAAGTCAAGCGTGAGCTTTAAGCCCTTTAAGTCGGTTTCGTCACGCAGATCGGAGACGTCCTTTAATTTTCCTTGCTTGACCAGCTCGACAATTTTATCCATAATCGCTTCGATCGTCGTGGTGTATGGAATTTCCGTAATCTCGATGCAGTTGTTTTTCTTATCATAGTTATACCGTGCACGAAGCTTAAAACTGCCTCTGCCGGTTTCTAAAATATGGTCCAGTTCCTCTTTTTTATAAATCAGCTGTGCACCGGTAGAAAAATCAGGCGCAAGCAGCGTTTCCGATAAATCGCACTCCGCATCTTTTAAGTATGCGATAGTCGTTTTGCAAACCTCATTTAAGTTAAAACTGCAAATGTTAGATGCCATACCGACGGCGATGCCCTGATTGGGGTTGACCAAAATGTTAGGGAAAGAGGTCGGTAGGAGCGTTGGCTCTTTCATCGTGCCGTCGTAGTTATCTACAAAATCAACGGTATTTTTATCAATATCACCGAAGAGCTCGGCACATACGGGGTCTAAACGGACCTCTGTGTATCGGGGTGCGGCAAATGCCATATCACGGGATTGCTGCATACCGAAGTTTCCTTTCGAATCCACGAAAGGATGGAGCAGAGCACCGTTTCCACGGGTTAAACGCACCATCGTTTCATAAATGGCCATATCTCCGTGCGGATTTAGCTTCATCGTTTGTCCGACAACATTCGAAGACTTGGTACGATTTCCCGTAAGCAAATTCATTTTATACATGGTATAAAGGAGCTTGCGATGTGATGGTTTAAAGCCATCAATTTCTGGAATAGCACGGGAAATAATAACACTCATGGCATAGGGCATATAGTTTTTCTCAAGAGT
>JAZSOJ010000181.1:0-8531 GCA_045536855.1 Clostridia bacterium
TAACTGCTACGCAAGAATTTGTTGTTCCCAAGTCAATACCAATTGTTTTTGCCATAGTGCATTCCTCCTAAAATATATGAAACTTTTGTAATTTATGATATAAAATGATTTCAGTGCCTAATTTGCTACCTTAACCATAGAATAGCGAATCACTCGTTCTTTGTACTTATAACCCTTTTGGAACTCTTCAACGATGATATTTGCACCAACTTCGTCGTTTTCTTCGTGCATAACTGCATTATGAAGATTCGGGTCAAACTCTTTGCCTACCGCTTCTATCGGACAGATGTCCATCTTCTCAAGCGTCTCTCCAAACTGTTTCAGCACCATTTTCACACCGTCTGCATACGGAGAGGCTTCCTCGGCTGCATTTGCTGCTCTTTCCAAGTTATCTAAAACCGGTAAAATGTTTTTCATCACATCTACCACCGCAAAGGAATAAAGCTCATCTTTTTCCTTTTGCGTTCTTTTCTTAAAATTATCGAACTCTGCCAATGCACGTAAGTGCTTATCGTAAAGTTCATCATACTTTTCCTTTTCAATCATTTCCGGCGCCGCCTCATCAGTTTCTTCTTGTGACGCCCCGGCCGCCTCTTGTTCTAAAATTTCTTCTTCCGTTGCCTGTGCTGCTTTCTTTTCTTGTTTCACAGGATATTCACTCCTTGTTGTCTTCATAATAGAATTCATTTAATATTTTGTTTAGATAATTCGAAATGCGATCCAATTTTGCAACCGCTTTTGAGTAATCCATCCGTGTAGGACCAATGATTCCCACCTTACCCATGACTCGGTCACCGACATAATAATTTGCCGTAACCACACTGGACGAGCGCATCACATCAAGACCGTTTTCCTTACCAATGGTAATACGTATCTTGTTTTTAGATTTATCCTCTTCGCCGCCTTCCCCTTCTTCCTGTTCCTTTTTCGGTTCCATTAAGGCCTGCGCCACAGATTGTTTATCATCTAAAAATTCCAAGAACTCTCGTGCCTTGCTCAAATCGGAATATTCCGGATAATTAAAGATATTCGTTGTGCCCGAAACATAGACATCTGTCTCTTTGCGCACATCATCAATAATTTCCGAAATAAAATCAATGACCGGGAACAGAATTTCAAAGTGCTCCTGCATCGCTTCCTTGATTTCCTGAATTTTCAAAAGATTAATCTCTTCTAAAGTCATACCCGAAAGCTTTTCTTTTAATACATCGGAAAAGCGATGGATAAATTCCGGCGAAACTTGTATCGGCAAAAGCACACGCTTATTGCGCATCACACCTTCATTGGTTACAAGAATAATGAGCATTGTGCCCGAATCAATCGGCACCAGCTCAACCGTTTTAATCGCACCCTGTTTCATTTCGGGCGAAGTCATAAATGCCGTATAGTTTGTAAACTGAGATAAAAAGTCGGCCGCCGTCTTTAATACTTTATCCATTTGGCCAACACTTAATTGCATCATCGATTTGAGCATATCCATTTCTTTCATACTCAGCTCATAATCACTCATCAATTCATTGACATAAAAGCGGTAGCCTTTATCTGACGGAATTCTGCCTGCAGAGGTATGCGGCTGCTCTAAATAACCCATTTCCTCTAAGTCTGCCATTTCATTACGGATCGTGGCACTGGAAAGGCCGAGGCCAAGGTTTTTGGCAATATGGCGGGAACCAACCGGCTCAGCACTCACGATGTACTCACTGATGACCGAATGAAGAATTTGCCGTTTTCTCTCACCTAAATCCATTTTTATCACCTCGTTGTTAGCACTCCTTTTGGTTGAGTGCTAACATTATCATAATACCTTTTTCAGGAAATGTCAAGCCATAAATTATGAACATTTTGTGAAATAAAAAAGCCGCCCAAGGCGGCTCTTTTCAGCTTACACGCTTTCGACAAGCAAAAGCTCTAATAAAATGTTGTTATCCATCGAATTGGATTTTAAGTGCGAATCCGCTTGCGCACAGCGTTTCAGCAGCGCAACAAGTTCTTTGATATCATATTTCCCGCAGTCACGCATATATTTTGAGGCTTGGAACGGCGCACACTTTAACTTAGACATAATGGTACTTTTATCCGCTCCTTCCTGCAATAGCAATTTGGTATTAATCAGCTTGTCTACATGATAAATGATTGCGCCCAAAATTCTGTTTGAATCTTCCTTGAGCAAAAACAAATCATTTAGTTTGAATAGTGCCAGACTGATATTCTTCGCCGTCAGCGCATCAATCATATCAAATACTTTATTCTCTACCGACGGCGTAACCAAAAAGTCAATCTCCTTTTTCGTCACAGCTTCGCCGGAGACATACGCAACCAGTTTTTCTGCCTCACGCTTGACAGAAAGCATGCCGTTATCCGTGATTTCAATCAAATATTTTGCATCAGGAAAACTGATGCTTTTGCCCAGATTTTTAAATAGGCCAACCGTCCAATTGATCATATCATTTTCACTCAAATAAGTAAATTCCGTAACATCATACTCTTTCGCCAAAAATTTATATAGCGCACTTCGTTTATCAATTTCGCTCTCCACAAAGAGTATATATACGTGATCCGGGATATCTTTTAAACGGGTCTCCCAATAATTGCGATACTCTGCCGTCGCTCCGGTCCTGGAATCAGGCTTAAAAATAAGGGAATCAAAAAATACCAACAGCTTTTGTCCCGCAAATACCGGAAGAGACTCTATCGCCTCATCAACGGCCGCAATATCATATGCCTTTCCCTCAAATCGGAAATAATTAAGTTCTGCCACCGCATCCGGCATAAAAAGCTCTGTCAGTTTTTTGCAATAGTGTTCTTTTAAAAACACTTCTTCCCCGTAAAGCAAAAATACATTACAACTACTTGTGGCTGTTTTTACAATCTGCTTTAGGTTTTCGATTGACATTTCTCTTCCCTCCTTATTGCACCGACAAAATTTCGCTTAAATTCAATGTAAAGATCACATCTTTATCGACATCTGCACGATAAACCTGCGTTCCGCTCGCATACAAGCGGTCAAGTACCGCTCCGTTTGGATGCCCATAATTATTCTTGCCCACGGGGATAAAGGCATATTGCGGGGAAACCACATCTAAAAATTCCTGCGAAGTGGCGTCCCGTGCGCCATGATGTGCAACTTTTAGTATTTCTGATTGCAGTATGCCCTCACATTCATTCACGAGATGCTGTTCCGCTTCCGAGGATAAATCCCCTGTAAATAAAATGTCCGTTTCCCCATAACGAAAGCGAAGCACCAGGGAACGGCTGTTTTCATCTTCTGCTGACAGTTGCTCTGCCCACTCCCGATCCGGCATCAACACCTCAATTTCCGCCTCGGCGCTAATTGTAACCGTATCTCCGGCCGAAAGTTCCGTAATTGGGATGTCTTTTTCTGCCGCTGCTTGCAGTAACGCTTTTGCTACATCCGTAGTTCCAAAGCCTATTGGCACGAACAACCGTCCAACCGGCATTTCATGAATAATACTAACCAATCCCGCCACATGATCTTCGTGTCCGTGTGTGGCAAACACATATTCAATGTCATTGATTCCTTGCTGTAATAGATAAGGACGAATCACCTTTCCACCTATATCGTAATAATCCTGATGTGCCGGTGTCCCCGCACCGTCAATTAAAATGTCATTATTTTTCGGCAGGCTGATTGCGCAGGAATCTCCTTGTCCGACATTGATGAAGCGAACTTTGGCAATATCACTCTCCCAGAGCCCCGACAGCATACTAATCGCAATTAAAAGAAGAATCCCGGAAACAGAAATGGTACAAGCTTTTAGAGACGGTTTTTTCTGCAGGATATGAAAAAGCGCAAATAAAAACAAAGCATAACAATATGCAAAAAATGGTGTGATTACACCATAAATCACTCGACCAAATTGCAGTCTTGCAAAAAACTGTGCCGTATAGTTGATAATTAAAAGGAACAAATAGCTCGCTCCCGACGGCAAAAGAGCCAGCGGTTCCCAAAGAACGGAAAGTGCACCGGCAAGCAATCCCGCCGCCATCAAAACCGGCAATAAGGGTAACACGATCAAGTTGCTGAGAAGTCCCCACAAGCTTGTTTCCTGAAAGAAAAACAAGATGACGGGAACGGTCAAAAGCACGGCACTGATACTGGTTGTAAGTAATGAAATAAGCCGATACAACAGGCGCCTTGCCACAGAATTTCTCAAATTAGGAATCTTAAATAAACGAAGAATAAATTCCTCCATTGGTTTTTGATAGAGAAATATGCCAAACACGGCGCCGCAAGAAAGCATAAAGCTAACATCGAAGACGACAAACGGCTCCATAAGTATCAATACAGATGCCGTAACCGCCAGAGAAGTGTATGTATCTTGTTTATGAAAACTCCCCTCCGCAAGAATTGCAACAATAGCCATTACTCCTGCTCTTACTGCCGACACGGGCGCACCGGTTAAGCAAACATAAAAAATAACAGCCGCTATGGAAATTAAGCCCATACGGAATCGTTTGAGGCGGAGCGTGCGATAAAGAGCAAATAAAACCGTAAGCAATGTACCGATATGCATGCCCGAAACTGCTACAATATGCGAAAGACCGCTCCTCGAAAATGTAGTTCGCATCTCCTCCGTCATGTCACTTTTGTCACCTAACAGAATTCCTTTCATCAAAGCCGAGGTATCTTTTGTCAGTAAACGATCAAAAGAGTCACACAAACGGTGATTAAAGACCTGCATATAATCGAAGAAACCAAAATTCTTTTTTCCTATTACAGACAAACTGCCTTTATCAACATAACCCGTAAAGAAAACTCCTTTGGTCTTCATGTACAGCTGATAATCAAATCCACCTTCGTTATTTGCTTCCGTCGGAAGATTCATGCGAACCCGTGCAAACACAACATCTCCAAACGCAAGATCCGTTCCGTCTTCACGCACCGTCAGGCGTACGCTTTCCGATGGGAAAACGGTATCATTTAAAAAATTTAACTCTCGTATATCCGCATAAAAGCTTGTCTTATCCTCTTTCTTTTCCGGTCGGCTTGCGATTTCAAAAGTAACATTAACATATTCGTCCATATATGGATAGAGAGCCTTCTTCGAAACATCTCCATGGTTTATTATCAGGACCGAAGCAAACAAAAGGACAAAAGCCGCAACCGGATAGACGAAATTGCTTTTTCGTTTTGCTATAAGAGCTTTCAGCGCTGCAATTACAAGAAAAAACAGGCCGGCAAGGATCATTTTATCGCCAAGATAATAGCCACCATAAATGCCAACCGTCAGCATAATTGCAAGAAAACAAACAATCCGCCGCACCGCCCGTTACTCCCCTTTAATTAAAAATCAAACAGCCCGACCTGACTGGTTTCAGGAAGCTGACCTAAAACCTCATATTCCTTCAGCTTTTCAATCATCGATTTTCCAAGCTTTGACCGTTTCATCAAGTCCTCTACAGAGATAAACTCTCCCTCTTGCCTTGCATGGACAATACTCTCTGCAACCGCATCAGAAAGACCCATAATCGTGTTTAACGGCGGGCGAATCGCTCCGTCTTCTTCCAAAAACTTGTTAGCGTGCGATTTATATAGGTCAATCGGTAAAAAGCGTATCCCACGGGCATACATCTCATTACACACTTCTAAGATCGTGACAACATTCTTATCTTTTTGCGTTGCGTCCGGCTTTGATGTGATTTCTTTAATTGCAGAAAGCACCTTTTCTTTGCCGTGAATCATCAGCTGAGCATCGAAATCGCCACCACGTACCGTAAAATATGTAATGTAAAATGCAATCGGGTAATGCACCTTAAAATACGCAATCCGAAAGGCCATCGTCACATAGGCCGCCGCATGTGCTTTCGGGAACATATATTTAATTGTCTTGCACGATTTGATATACCATTCCGGAATGCCGTGCCCACGCATCAATTCTTCATCTTCAGGCGCTAAACCCTTTCCTTTTCTGACGGATTCCATAATTTTAAAGGAATCGAGCGCCGGCAAATCATGTTGTAACAGATAAAGCATAATATCATCACGGGTACAAATAACCTCCGGAAGTGTCGCCGTTCCGTTTCGCACCAGTTCCTGCGCATTGTTGGTCCATACGTCCGTACCGTGTGACAAACCCGAAATTCGCATCAGCTCACCGAATGTCGTCGGTTTGGTATCTAAAAGCATCTGTCGTACAAATTTTGTGCCGAACTCCGGTACGGCAAAGGTGCCGACCTCGCTACCGATTTCTTCCGGCGTCGCACCAAGCGCCTCTGTACCTGTAAATAGGCTCATCGTAGCTTTATCATCAATTGGAATGGTTCTTGCATCCAATCCCGTCAGGTCTTCGAGCATGCGGATGACCGTCGGATCATCGTGTCCCAAAATATCAAGTTTTAAGAGTTTTCCGCTGATGGAATGATAGTCAAAATGGGTTGTAATGATTCCGGACTCCGCATCATTTGCCGGATGCTGAATCGGTGTAAACTGATAAATTTCATTTGCCTGCGGAACAATCATAACGCCACCCGGGTGCTGACCGGTCGTACGCTTAATGCCCTCAAGCCCTTTGACTAAGTGCATCCTCTCCGCTTTATTGTAGACTTTCCCTATTTTTTCACCGTACTTTTTAATATATCCGATAGCCGTATTCTCTGCAAATGTACCAATGGTGCCGGCACGGAATACATGTCCCACGCCAAACAACTCTTCGGTGTATTTATGTGCTACCGGCTGATAGTCACCAGAAAAGTTTAAGTCAATATCAGGCTCTTTGTCACCATCAAAACCAAGGAAGGTCTCAAAGGGGATATCATAGCCGTCCTTTCTGTATTTTGTTCCGCATTCCGGACATTCCATATCCGGCAAATCCGCTCCACAGCTTACTCTGCCGTCTAAAATAAATTCCGTATTCTTACAATTCGGACAGACATAATGTGGCGGCAAAGAGTTAATTTCTGTGATGCCGGAAAGAAATGCAATAAAGGATGAGCCTACTGAGCCCCTGGAACCAACAAGGTAGCCGTCAGACAGGGACTTCGCCACCAATTTTTGCGCAATCATATACATAACTGCAAAGCCGTACTTGATGATAGGCACCAGTTCTTTTTCCATTCTGTCCTTTACGATTTTCGGCAGCTCTTCTCCGTAAAGCTCATGCGCTTTACACTCAGAGAGCATCTGGATCTCTTCAACCGCTCCCGGCATTTCAGGAGCAAAGGTCTTTTCCGGTATTGGACGTATTATTTCAATCTTGTCGGCAATTGCATTCGTATTTTCTACTACGACTTCAAAGGCCTTTTCTTTTCCTAAATACGAGAATTCCTCCAACATTTCTTCCGTTGTTCTCAAGTATAGAGGCGGTTGGAAATCGGCATCTTCATAATCCTGACCGGAAAGCAGGACTCGACGGTACACTTCATCACTCGGGTCCAAAAAGTGTACATCACAAGTAGCTACGACAGGCTTGTTCATTTTTTCTCCCAAGGCAACAATCTCACGATTCATTTCCTCTAAATCTGCCTTTGAATCCACAGAATGGTTCCTTAGCATAAAATCATTATTGCCCAGAGGCTGAATTTCTAAGTAATCGTAATATGACGCAATTTCCTCAATTTCCTTTTGAGTCGCACCGCCAAAAATAGCCTGATAAAGCTCACCCGCCTCACATGCACTTCCCAAAATCAGACCTTCTCTGTATTTCATGATCAGGCTCTTTGGAACCTTCGGTCTACGACTGAAATAATTTAAATGTGACTCCGAAATCAGTTTATATAAATTCACGCGGCCGACGTCATTTTTGGCCAGCACAATCGCATGGAACGAAGGAAGTTTCGCCACGGCACTTGTACTATCATCCCCGAGCGCATTTACCTTATCAAGGCTGTCCACTCCCTGCATCCGCAGCATCTCTATAAACTTGACAAAAATCTCTGCCGTCGCTCCTGCATCATCGACTGCTCTATGATGATTTTCCAAAGAAACTCCCAGTGCCTTTGCAACATGATCCAGTTTATACTTTGCCAGGTGCGGCAAGAGTACTCTGGCAAGCGCTACCGTATCCAGATATGTCGGTTCAAAATAGCATCCCTGTCTGCCTGCACACACACGGATAAATCCGATATCAAAATCCGCATTATGCGCCACCAGCACTGCCCCTTTGCAAAAATCAAGAAACTGCGGCAGAGCTTCCTCAATATACGGCGCATCCGCCACCATGGTATCGTTAATACCCGTAAGCTGTTCAATCCGGAACGGTATTGGCTCCCTTGGGTTTACATAAGTCGAGAACCTGTCCGTAATCACTCCATGTTCTACCTTAACTGCACCAATTTCAATAATGTTATTTTTCTCATTGGAAAATCCGGTCGTCTCAATATCAAACACTACGTACGTACTGTCAATCGACTGGTCTTCCGATTTAGTCACGATTCCTTTTAAATCATCAACCAGATAGATTTCCGAGCCGAGAATGACTTTAAAGAAGTCCTGACGGGCAAGTGTCTCCCCCTTCTCTTCCGCTGCTTTTTTCGCTGCTTTATACATATCCTGCCATGTGTGGTGCATATCC
>JAZSOJ010000188.1:0-2982 GCA_045536855.1 Clostridia bacterium
CTTGTAAACCGGTGCCGGTTCGCCGTTTTCATCCTTTAACATAATGCTGTTAAAGCCGTGCATAATGCCTTCTGTACCGTATTTGAGGCTCGCTGCGTGGTCGCCAAGCTTTTCACCTCTGCCCAAAGGCTCGATACCGTAAATGGTTACAGGGTCATTTAAGAAGCCTGCAAACAACCCTGCCGCATTGGAGCCGCCGTCGACACAGGCGACGATGGCATCCGGCAGATGACCGGTCATTTCCACAAACTGTTCTCTTGCCTCAATGCCGACAACACTCTGGAAATCTCTGACCATCATCGGGAACGGATGCGGTCCTAACACCGAGCCGATACAGTAGATGGCATCCTCATATTCCTTGCTGTATGCATCAAAAGCGGCGTCGACCGCTTCTTTGAGCGTCTGCAATCCGTGGGTAACCTCAATGACATTTGCGCCGAGAATTTTCATACGTGCGACATTCGGCGCCTGCTTTTTAATATCCACTGCGCCCATATAGATATCGCACTCAAGGCCAAAGTAAGCCGCCGCAGTTGCAAGAGCGACGCCGTGCTGACCGGCGCCGGTTTCGGCGATGACTTTCTTTTTGCCCATGTATTTGGCAAGCAGCGCTTCGCCCATACAGTGGTTTAACTTATGTGCGCCGGAGTGGTTTAAGTCCTCACGCTTAGCGTAAAGCTGAACTTTTCCTCCGAGTGCGTCGGAAAGGCGCTCTAAGTGGGTAATCGGAGTGGGACGGCCCTGAAATTCTTTTCGGATTCTGCGCAGCTCTGCAATAAATTTTCTTGATTGGCAGATGGAGTAGTAAGCCTCGGTAATCTCCGCCATTGCATTTTTTAATTTGTCTTCGATATACACACCGCCGTATTTGCCGAAATAACCATCTTTATCGGGGTAGTTGCTGAAATAGGTATCAAAATCGACATTGTTTAATTTCATGTTTACTTCCTCCTTATCAATTCTGCCAAAAACAAAAACGCCCTTGACAGAAATATTCTACATCTGTCAAGGACGAATAAAATCATTATCCGCGGTGCCACCTTGCATTCACGAAAGTATCGTGCACTTTAAAGGTACTAACATACCTCTGACTTTTGACGCAAGTCACGAGCGTCAGCGCATTTAACGCTGCCCTCAGCAGTCCATATTACGCAGGGGCTTTTGCGGAACTCGCACCGTAATCCGCTCGCTCATAAAAACCTTTACTGCCTTTTTTCTGCCTCAACGGTTTAAATGTATTGTAACACTATGACCCAAAGATGTCAACCCTTTTTTTCAAACGGCGGATTTCCCGTTGTTATCAGCGGAGTCGAGGAGGATTATTTACAGAAACGTAAAAAATTTTAAAAAACCTATTGACAAATAAAAATTCAAGTAGTATAATACAATTCAAATTTGAATATCACAAATAACGACTGTGACGAGGACGGTCGGATTGCAAAGCTTAAAGAGAGTTGCCGGGTGGTGCGAGGCAATGGCGGAGCTTTCCAAGGGCTTATCACCTCTGAGTTGGAGGACCGAAAACGAAAGTGAGTAGATTCCTTCCGTAATGCTGCGTAAAAGCAAAGGGCTTGATAGAGCTCGATAAGTGACGAAATGACAATGTTTCGTAATTTGAGTGGTACCGCGGGTTATTATGACTCGTCTCAAAGTTCTCTTTGAGGCGAGTTTTTTGTTTTATTCAAATTCTTAACCAAATATCAAATTTGTTAGAATTGAAAGGAGACAAACACCATGGATTACAGTTTGAAGGAAGTCGCCGGCAGAATTAAAGACCTGCGAGAAGCAAAAGGCTATACGCAGGAAGAGCTGGCAAAGCTTTGCGGTGTATCAGCAGAGGATTACAAGGTTTTGGAGATGGGTGAAACAGATTTCAGCTTCACATTCATCTACAAATGCGCAAAGGCATGTGGTGTTGAGGTTGTTGATCTGCTTGAGGGGACCAGCACGACGCTTACATCCTTTGCCATTACAAGAAAAGGTGAAGGTCTCAAAATCGTGAAGAAACATGGCGTAGAGTATGATAACCTTGCTCCTAAGTTCGCAAGAAAACTCGCAGAACCCTTCCTTGTTAAATTTCCTTATCTTCCCGAGGAGCAAAATGCGCCGATTCCGTTAAATTCACACAACGGCCAGGAATTTGATGTGATTGTCAAAGGCTCACTCAAAGTTCAGGTTGGGAATCATGTAGATATCCTGAATGAAGGAGACTCTATTTTCTATAACAGCCTCATTCCTCACGGCATGATTGCAGCAAGCGAGGGTGGCTGTGAGTTCCATGCAGTAGTATTAAATCCGCAGGACGGAACGGTTAGCGAAGAATATCCCGAGGCGCCGATGCTTGCCGCAAAGGCAGCTGCAAAAAAGAAAAAAGCAGAAACGGTTGCAGACAAGTTCGTGGAATCATCCTATGATGAGAATGGCGTATTTAACGGTATTAAATTTAAAAACGAGGATACTTTTAACTTTGCATTCGATTGCGTGGATGCAATTGCAGAGAAAAATCCTGATAAAGTTGCAATGATGTGGGTTGCAAATGACAAGACCGACAGACGCTTTACATTTTCCGATATGAAAAAGTATTCGGCAAAAACGGCAAATTACTTTGAATCGCTCGGCATCCAAAAGGGCGATACCGTAATGCTGGTTTTGAAAAGACACTATCAGTTCTGGTTCTCGATGCTTGCACTGCACAAAATTGGCGCTATCGCAATCCCTGCAACCAATCAGCTGGTAGAACACGACTTTGAATACAGATACAAAGCCGCAAAGGTGAAAGCCATTGTATGTACTGCCGACGGTGAGGTTTCGGACGAGGCAGAAAAGGCAGCGGCAAACTATCCCGATATGGTAAAAGTTTTGATTGGCGGAAATAAAGAGGGTTGGCACGATTTCAATGTTGAAATGGAACGTTTTAGCACTCACTACAACCGAACAGAGAACACCCCTTGCGGAAATGATCCAATGCTTATGCTTTTTACA
>JAZSOJ010000171.1:0-1608 GCA_045536855.1 Clostridia bacterium
AACATTTTGGATAAAACCGTGCCGCATTTGCACCGCTTGTCCGGTATGGAAATGGAGGCGCATCCGTCCCGTGGCAAAGGAGTCGGCAAAGTGTTGCTTTTCGTGATGGCAATTGCCATTCACAATTTGCCGGAGGGACTGGCGGCGGGGGTAGGCTTTGGCACAGGCAATGACGGTACGGCACTTACCATTGCCGGAGGCATTGCGCTCCAGAATATTCCCGAGGGAATGGTGATTATTGCGCCGATGCTGGCTACAGGAATCAGCAAAAGGCGAACCGTACTGATTGCGGCAATGACCGGTGTGGTTGAAGTGATTGGTACGTTTTTAGGATATTTTGCCGTGAGTGTATCTACGGCACTTCTTCCGTTTGCGCTTTCATTTGCCGGAGGCACGATGTTATACATTGTCAGCGATGAAATGATTCCCGAAACGCATGCGCACGGAAGTGAACGTGCGGCGACCTATGCTCTTTTAATCGGTTTTTGTTTTATGATCATAATGGACTTTTATTTGGGTTAAACTATATTATCATAATCAAAGGAGGTGCGCAACATGAAATATGTTTGCGATGTTTGTGGCTATGTGTATGATGAGGAAATCGGCGATCCGGCGAACGGTGTCGCTCCCGGCACTGCGTGGGACGATGTTCCGGAGGATTGGGTTTGCCCGCTTTGCGGCGTAGGAAAGGATAGCTTTTCCGCAGAATAATGCGATGGGCGGAGAACGTAGCGCTCTCTGCCCTATTTTACACGAGAGGATTCGAAGCTGACTATGAATATTACGGAACACATTTTTCATATAGGAGTCAATGACTATGCCATTGACTTGTTTGAGGGACAGTATCAGGTAGAGCACGGAATGTCTTACAACTCGTATATTATATGTGACGAGAAAATCGCCGTGCTGGATACGGTAGATAAAGCATTCGGTGATGAGTGGCTTGAAAATATCCATTCGGTTTTAGGCGATAAGACGCCGGACTATCTTGTTGTTCACCATATGGAGCCGGACCACTCGGCGAACATTCATCGTTTCATGGAAAAATATCCGGAAGCGATTGTGGTATCAAACAAAAGCTCTTTTTTGATGATGAAGCAGTTTTTCGGTACGGACTATGCAGATCGCCGCATGGCGGTTGGTGAGGGCGACACCTTGTCCTTGGGCGAACATATGCTGACCTTTGTTACTGCACCGATGGTGCATTGGCCGGAGGTAATCGTAAGCTATGAGAGTGCAACCAAAACGCTGTTCTCCGCTGACGGCTTCGGCAAGTTCGGAACGACGGATGCGGACGAAGAATGGGCGTGTGAGGCTCGCAGATATTATTTTGGAATTGTTGGAAAATTCGGCGCACAAGTACAGGCGCTTTTAAAAAAGGCGGCCGGACTCGATATTGAGCGCATCTGCCCGCTTCATGGGCCGGTGCTTTCTGAGAACCTGTCGTATTATTTGGGCCTTTATAACACTTGGTCGTCTTATGGCGTAGAAAGTGAAGGCGTAGCCATTTTCTACACCTCAGTCTATGGAAACACAGAAGTGGCTGTCCGTTTGCTCGAAAAAGAATTGCTTGCAAGTCGGAGGCCAAGCGGTCTTAGGAAGACAAAC
>JAZSOJ010000108.1:0-5430 GCA_045536855.1 Clostridia bacterium
GATATTTTTTGTTTTTATAAAAAAGTGGGGGAGCTTAGCATTCCACTTCATGTGTATTTACCAGAAGATTTCGATGAACAGAAGAAATATCCTACAGCTATTTGCGTGCATGGAGGTTCCTGGGGTGCAATTAAAGAAACACCAAAGAACTGGGACGGTGCCTGGATGGCGGGGAACGCAAAATATTATGCGGAAAAAGGGTATGTGGGGATTGCATTTACCTATCGTGACATCAGATATGAAAAAAACACAGACGTGGGCGATATTTTAGCGGATGTGGGGGACGCGATCTATTATATCAAAGAAAATATGCCTTTTGTGGATGAAAAGAATACTGTTTTGTTGGGAGATTCGGCGGGTGGACACATTATTTTGTCATTAGAGCTTTCTATTCCTGATGGCAAAACGCTTGCCATTCAGCCGAGGGCAATTGCGGCATACAATCCTGTCACGGACACGACGAATCCTGCGTGGAGTTTTTGTGCGGCACCGGGTGAGCATGAGCGATTCTCGCCGATGCATCACTGCAAAAAGATTTCTGCTAAAATCCTGGTGATGCACGGGACGAAAGATACGGTAGTACCGATTGATGACAGTCGTGAGTTCGTTCGCCGTATGAAAGCGTGCGGAAATGACATTGAGTTTGTGGAGGTCTGCGGTGCTGAGCATGCATTTATATTGTTCGGATTTCGGGAAACAGAAGAAAATATATTAGAAGCATTAAGGTTGACCAATGAGTATTTAGATTTATAAAGAAAAGACGCTGTAGCAAATAAAATCATTTTGCTACAGCGCCTTGATTTTTGCTGGATTAAATTTTTTGCTATACAAAAGAGATTGACTGTGCGCACTCTTCAGCTTGTGTGGTGTGCACATTTTGCTACCATCCCTTTTATTCATTTTCCGTGGGAGCAGACTCGGCATTTTCCAATATTTTAATTTTCGTTTTATACTTTACCTGATCCCCGTAGGTCAAAAAGATTTCAACGGAGCAAAGACTTTCGGTTTTGCAATACTTGCAGGAGTGCAGGGAGACAAATTTATTCCCCTGTTTATACCAGCCTCGTTTTTTCTGCGAAAATCTGCCGCAGACCGGACAGCGCATCCGGAGTTTTCGTTTGTCGATAAACTTGTGGCCCAAATCGGTGATATGCACATTTTTATAGTGCTGATTAATTTCGATGGCGTTTACAATATATTTTGAAAAACGCCGTTTGTGGAAGATGCGGACAAAGACCTCTCCGGAAAGTGTGGCATCGACCAAAGCGTCATGCAGCGTTTCCTCTTCGTATTCAATTGGGAAACAGTCAGCCGCATTCTTAAGGCCTACCTGACGCTGTTTTCCGCCGGTCTCTAAGACATCCGAGGCATAACGTTGGAGGTCAGCATAGCGGGAAAGCCAGTCGAGAGATTCGTTTTTATCATAATACAGACAGTTGCTGCGAAGTACGGATGCATCCTGCATTCCCCATGACATCAGTACAAATTTTTTGCCCATAAATGCACGAAAAGCGTCAAAAGCGGTCGGAAAATCCACACCCTCGCTTTCCAGTTTTTTGATTGTGAGCCCTGTCATCCTTTCGACGGTAGGCTCAATGCGATGGTAAAGTCGGGGGCGGATCAGGCAATTAAAACTGCCCATATAGTGCATATGGTGGTCGTATTTTACAGCGCCAATTTGTATGATTTCATCGGGGCAGGCGCCGCGTACGGCACGAGCAAACCGATTCCATTCCAAATCAAAAATAATATAATCCATCTTATTTGCCTTTCAAAATAACTTTTATCAGAGCGACCAGTCAATCGGGGATTCGCCCATACTTTCCAAGATTGCATTAACTTTGGAAAAATGGCGGCAACCGAAAAATCCTCGGGAAGCAGAAAGCGGACTCGGGTGCGGTGCCATTAAAACGAAATGGTGAGGCTTGGTGATCAGAGACAATTTTTCTTTGGCGTTTGCCCCCCATAACAAGAAAATGACCGGTTTTTCACGCTCGTTAAGCGATGAAATAATGCGGTCGGTAAAGGTTGTCCAACCGAGATTTTTATGCGAGTTTGGCTCTGACTCACGCACGGTGAGCACGGTGTTTAAGAGCATCACGCCTTGACGGGTCCAGGGGGTTAATGTACCGCTGGCCGGTTTTGGAATTCCGACATCGGACTCCAATTCCTTAAATATATTCAGAAGTGATGGAGGTGGTTTGATGCCTTCCTGTACCGAAAACGCAAGCCCGTGCGCCTGACCCGGACCGTGATAGGGGTCCTGACCCAGCAAAAGCACACGTACATCTTTATATGCCGTCATTTTAAGTGCGTTAAAGATATGATGCATATCAGGGTAGACAGTATATTCTCGATACTCTTTTGCCAGACGGCTGCGAAGCTCGGTATAATAGTCTTTTGTAAACTCCAAGCCGATCATTTCATCCCAGTCGTTACCTATTACAACCATAATTTCCTCACTTATTCAAAAGCTTGTTGACTTCATCGATAAAGGTATTGATATCCTTGAATTGACGGTAGACAGAAGCAAAGCGGACATAGGCAACTTCGTCCAAATCTTTTAAGCCCTCCATAACCATCTCGCCGATTTCCTGCGTGGAAACCTCTCGCTGCAGCTGATTTTGGATGGTTGCCTCGATTTCAAGGGCGATATGTTCCATATCCTTCATCGGTACGGGGCGTTTTTCACAGGCACGCATAATACCGTTTAAGAGCTTCTGCGAGTCAAACATCTGACGGGAACCGTCTTTTTTGATGACCATTAAAGGAATACTCTCCACCTTTTCGTAGGTGGTGAAGCGCTTGCCGCATTCTAAGCATTCACGCCGTCTGCGGATCGCTTCTCCCTCATCGGTGGGGCGGGAGTCAACAACCTTGCTTTCTTCATATTCACAGTAGGGACATTTCATATAAAACACTCCTTCTTTTATTTGAAGTATTCGTACAAATATTGTTTTCTCATAATCAGTTCGTCTAAACGACGGATATATTCTCTGACATCTTTGATATTGAAGATGCGCTCGATACGGTCGCCGCGCAGGAGCTTTGTCACACCGCCGACACCCATGGAAATAACCGTTTCGAGTTCTTCCATCATGTAAACATTGTAGGCACCTTCAAAGCCGTCCTTACAAAAGCCGGTATTTTCCTGATTGCCGAGCGTTTTTTTCTGACGGTAAAGGTAGTAGGGGTGGTAGTCGTTTGCGCCTAACAGCCGGTGGGAAAAACGAACCATTTCCTGCACCTTTTCAGCCTCGGAAAGTGCGATGTCATTGTCCTCGGTGGTAAGACGTGCTGCACGCTTTAGGCACATGGTATGTACCGTGATATTTTCGGGACAAAAAGCAACGACTTTTTTCAAAGAGTTTGCAAATTCCTCCGGTGTTTCTTCGGGAAGTCCTGCGATGACATCCATATTGACCGCACGAAAGTCATAGCGGGAGACCAGCTCCATCGCCTTTGTGATTTGTTCGGGAGTGTGCCTCCGTCCGATGATATCCAGCGTTTTCTGATTCATACTCTGCGGATTGACGCTGATGCGGTCAACACCTGCTCGTCGCATGGCGGCAAGTTTTGAGGCAGTAATCGTATCGGGTCTGCCTGCCTCAACGGTAAACTCGCAAATGGAGGAAAGGTCAAAGCGATTGCCGATGTGGTAGAGCAGACGGTCCAAATCTTCTGCCGAGAGCGTGGTCGGTGTGCCGCCGCCGATATAGACGGAATCAATCGTAAAATCTAAATCACGCACGATTTTTGAGGTAGCATCGATTTCTGCAAACAGAGCTGTAAGATAAGGCTCGACAAAATGCTTCATCTGGTCAACGCCCATGGAGGCAAAAGAACAGTAAATGCACTTCGATGGGCAAAAAGGGATATCCAGATACAAGCTGCAGTGGTTTTCGGGCGGTTTGGGAAAGTATTTTATCTCACGGTCGGCAATGGTAAGCGCCAGCCGGAGTTTTTCATCCGAGATGCCGAATTCTTCAGTAAGATTTCGGGTAATTTCCTCGTCAGTAAGGCCCCGTTCTTTCATTTGTACCACACGTCTGACCGGTCGGATACCGGTGAGGCTGCCCCAGGATAAGTTATCAATATTCATTGGCGTATCGTTCCCATTCATAGACTTCGTTGTGCTGTTTCTCATAGCCGATGGTGGTGGTCGGCCCGTGACCGGGAAAGACCGAGGTTTCATCGGGGAGAGAAAACAGTTTATTTTTAATCGAAGAAATTATCGCTTTCATTGAGCCGGTGGGCAAATCGACCCGTCCCATACCGCCCCGGAACAGGGTGTCGCCGGAAAAAAGCTTGCCTTCAGATAAAAGGCACATACTTCCTGCGGTGTGGCCGGGGGTTTCGATGACTTTAAAACTGTATGTTCCCGAGACAATCGTATCACCCTCGGAAACCGTTATATCAGTAGCCGGAGGATTTTCTGCTTTTTTGCCGAATAAGCCCAACAGATTCACAGCCGGATTCTGATAGTTTTCCGCCTCTTTTTCGCAGACAATAATGCTTGCGCCCGTTGCTTTTTTTAAGGCGGAAACAGCGCCAATATGGTCATAGTGACAATGCGTCAGTACGATGGAACGAACGTTGTAGCCGCCTGCGTTGATACGGGATAAGATAACGTCGGCATCATCGCCGGGGTCAATCACCAAAAGCTCGTCTCTATCGCCTGCCAAGTAGCAGTTTTCTTCAATATAACCGGTGAGAATGGTTTCTGTAATCATAATTTTCTCCTATTTGCTTCGGCTGACGCTGATGACACTTTTTAAGGCGGCGAGTTTCTTTTGCACCAGCTCGAACTGGTCTTTGGATGTAATTTCAAGAGTCATTTTAATCGCAACCACTTCGTCTTTACTGCTGTTGGAGTGGATGGCGCTGATCAAAAGCTTCATATCGGAGATGATGCGTGTAATTTCTGCCAGAAGTCCTTTTCGGTCATAAGCGGTAATGATCAGCTCGGTGTAATACGAATTTTGTTCTGCGATGTTCTCATCCTGCCAATGTACGGGGATCAGGCGGTCGGTTCCGCTGTATTGATTTTCGGCAATGATATTGGAGCAGTCGGCCCGGTGAACGGAAACGCCTCTGCCACGGGTAATATATCCGACGATCTCATCCCCCGGCACCGGGTTACAGCAACGGGAAAGACGAACCAGACAGTTGTCAATGCCCTCGACCACAACGCCGTTTCCGGTGGAGCGTCGCTTTTTGGTCGGTGCAGTGGTTGCGCTCTGAGCAAGCTCTTCTAAAATTTCCGGTTCGGCATTTTTGACTGCCAAACGGTAATTTTCTCTTAAGCGACTGATGATTTTATTGACCGTAAGCGCACCGTAACCGACAGCAGCATAGAGGTCGTCGATGCCTGAGAAGGTGTACTTTTTGCAAATGGACTCAATCCATTCGGGCCGGAAGAGCTGTGCC
>JAZSOJ010000197.1:0-3479 GCA_045536855.1 Clostridia bacterium
TTGTGTTGGTGTATATTGTTCCTGTTTCTGCGCCTGTTTTTACGCCTGAAGCAAAGACCGTAAAACCGCAAGGTCCTACCTATTCCGACCCGAGCTTTGCTCCGATGACAGAAGATTCGCTGACGCAGTTCTGCATCCATTGCGGAAAAGGCTTAAAACACGGCGAAATCTGTAGTTGTAGAGAAGAAGCATAAATAGATAAAAACACCGCAAGATGATTCTTGCGGTGTTTTTTTATACGCCCTCGGCGTTGAAATTAGGGATAAAACTTTCCGTTGCTGTTTCCCCTTCCTGAATATATGCGTTCTCTATGCCTATGGATTCAGCATAACGCACGACGCAGTTATATTCCTCGTCGGTCAGTTTCCGCTTTAGCAAAGGGTCATTCGAAAGCGCCGGCATCGGCGTATACTGGTTCATAATACTGATGATGATATCGTCGCCGTAGGTATGATAAAGATACGATATGATGCTTTTCGCCTCATTTTCATGTCCGGGAAGAACAAGATGTCTTGCGATGAGCCCCTTTTTCAAGAGTTTGCCCTCAAACTGCAATGGGCCGACCTGGCGAAACATTTCGGCAAACGCCGCACGGGCGACCTCGGGATAGTCGTGACAAGAGGAGTAACGAAGGGCCGTTTCCGGCTTATCATACTTAAAATCGGGGAGATAAATATCAATCAACCCGTCTAACATTTTCAGCGTTTCTACGAGTTCGTAGCCGCTGGTGTTATAGACAAACGGAAGAGGAAAACCCTCTTTTTTTACGCTTTCAATTGCCGTTTTGATTTGCAGTACGTAGTGTGTGGGGGTCACAAGGTTAATGTTATGTGCACCTTTTTCATACAGTTCGTAAAAAATCTCGCAAAGTCGAAAGAGGCTAACCTCTTTTCCGTACTGAGCATCAGAAATGGCGTGATTCTGACAATAGTTGCAGTGCATTGAACAACCGGAAAAAAAGACCGTTCCTGAACCGGAATTTCCTGAAATACAAGGCTCTTCCCAATGGTGCAGAGCGGCACGTGCGACCAAAACATCGGCAGGAGCATGGCAGAAACCGAGCGATCTGTTTAAGCGATCGGCACCACAAAGTCGGGGGCATAATTTACATGATGACAGCAAGTGATTCATATCGTTCCTCCGGTTCATTTCGTCGGAATAATTATATAATAAAAATTGCTTGCTGTCCATAGGGAATCAAGCCTGAAAATGACGCTTTTTTTCAAAATTCTATTGTCAAGTACAGGAAAAAATGCTATAATCAAATATTATAGTGTGATTATGATAAAAGCAGTTGGAATCTGTTCAAAAAAGGAGAAACAATATGGTGTGCACAGAGGAGCAAAAGCGCTTGCCTGAGTCGGCAAACTATGATGCCGGCAGTATCGATATTGCAGTCATAGGTGCAGGTCACGCCGGATGTGAAGCGGCGCTTGCCTGTGCGAGAATGGGGCTCTCAACCATACTGTTTTCGATGAATTTAGATGCGGTTGCCAATATGCCTTGCAATCCGTCGATTGGAGGCACGGCAAAAGGACATTTGGTCCGTGAGCTTGATGCACTTGGCGGCGAAATGGGAAAGGTGGCCGACCGGACCTTTTTGCAATCGAGAATGTTAAACCGGGGCAAAGGCCCTGCGGTCTATTCGCTTCGTGTACAGTCAGACAGACGTGCATATCAGATGGAAATGAAGCACGTGATTGAACAGACAAAGAATCTTCTCTTAAAGCAGGCGGAAATTATTGATATCGTTTGTGAGGACGGGGCCGTAACCGGCGTTGTTACTCATATGGGTGCTTTTTATAAAACACGTGCGGTTATTATTTGTACGGGTACATACCTAATGGGTAAAATCATTGTCGGAGATGTTTCCTATAGCGGAGGACCGGACGGGATGTTTCCTGCCAACCGCTTATCTGAAGCCCTGGAGCGAATTGGTGTAAAGTTGATGCGCTTTAAGACCGGAACACCTGCCCGCATTAATCGTTTTAGTGTTGATTTTTCCAAGATGGAGGAGCAAAAAGGCGATGAGGAAATTACGCCGTTTTCTTTTGAAAATGACGATATCGGAGAAAATCAAGTTTCTTGCTTTTTGACCTATACCAATGGTGAAACACATCGGATTATCAAAGAGAATCTGCATCGCTCTCCGCTTTATAGTGGTATGATCGAGGGGGTTGGCCCGAGATATTGTCCGTCCATTGAAGATAAAGTCGTTCGTTTTGCAGACAAAGAACGGCATCAGATTTTTATTGAGCCGATGGGCAAAAATACAGAAGAAATGTATGTGCAGGGCTTTTCCTCAAGCCTTCCCGAGGATGTTCAGCTGAAGATGCTGCGTTCTCTTCCGGGACTTGAAAATGCGCAGATGATGCGTACGGCTTATGCGATTGAGTACGACTGTGCTGACCCGACACAGATGCTACCGACACTTGAGTTTAAGGAAATTGAGGGTCTTTACGGCGCCGGACAGTTTAACGGCAGTTCCGGTTATGAAGAAGCGGCGGCGCAAGGGTTTGTAGCAGGTGTAAATGCCGCATTAAAACTGCAAGGAAAAGAGCCGATGATTCTTGAACGCTCCGGTAGTTATATCGGTACATTAGTCGATGATTTGGTGACGAAAGGTACGAATGAGCCGTATCGTATGATGACTTCACGCTCTGAGTATCGCCTGCTTTTGAGGCAAGATAATGCGGATGCCCGCCTCACACCGGAGGGATATCGGATTGGCTTGATATCGGAGGAACGCTATCAGGTGTTTGTTGAAAAACAGGAAAGAATTAAAAAAGAAAAAGAGCGCTTAGAAAAGATGGTCGTTCCGCCAAGTGATAAGGTTAATGCATTTTTGGAAAGACACAATTCCACGCCGCTTAAGACGGGTATTAAGATGACAGAGCTTTTAAGACGGCCTGAGCTTTCCTACCAATTGTTAGCAGAGCTTGACGTTGAAAGGCCAAAACTTCATCGGTTTGAGGCGGAAGAGGTGGAAATACAAATCAAATATGATGGTTATATTTCCAGACAGATGAAACAAGTGGAGCAATTTAGGCGACTTGAGAGCAAAAAAATACCTGCAGATATTGACTATAAAAAAATAGACGGACTTCGCCTGGAGGCACGGCAAAAACTGGATAAAACAAGACCTGTTTCCTTAGGACAAGCAGGCAGAATTTCCGGTGTCAGCCCGGCAGACGTGTCCGTGCTGATGATTTATTTAGAACAGCAGAAATTGACAAGAACTGAGGAGGGCGCCGACAATGTTAAATAGTATGACCGGTTATGGCCGATGCGAGCACATTGACGAGAGTAAAAAGATTGTTATT
The DNA here is from genome assembly GCA_045536855.1 of Clostridia bacterium. Taxonomy (GTDB): domain Bacteria; phylum Bacillota; class Clostridia; order UBA1381; family UBA9506; genus RGIG1666. The sequence goes on from JAZSOJ010000197.1 coordinate 3,324, forward strand.
GATATTCGTTCGGTCAATCACAGATACAGCGATGTTACGGTGAAAATGCCACGTATATACGGCTATTTGGAGGATAAAGTCCGTGAATATGTCTTGGGCCATATTTCACGTGGCAAGGTAGATGTCTTTGTCTACGTCGAACAAAGTCGGAGGCCA
>JAZSOJ010000172.1:0-4429 GCA_045536855.1 Clostridia bacterium
CGTACCGCCGAGGCCTTGACCTCAAGCATACGGTCTGCAATCAAGTTTGAAAAATCCATTGTCCTACCTCTTTCCTCTTTATTGAATCATTTCTCTTGCACGGAATGTAACGCCCAAATCCTCCGCTATTTTGCGGCAGGCTTCGATATCCTCCTCTGAAATCACATCCACAACGGACATCACGACATTAGGCACATAAGCTTTACACTTTTTCGCAAAGTCGAGCATTTCATCAAAGCCCTCTTCTGCATAGTCACAATGACAAAGCTTTTCATATTCCTCACGGCTTTTCGCATTTAAGCTGATGGAAATCGTATCAACCAAACCCGAAAGCTCACTCGTTACGTCACGGCCCGCAATCCGATTGGCGTGGCCGTTGGTGTTAATACGAATTTTTGAGCCGTATTGCTGTTTAATAAATTTTGCAACTTCAATCAAATCATCAAAGCGCATCGTCGGCTCGCCATAGCCGCAGAACACAACCTCACGGTATTTTGACGGGTCAAAACGGCGGATATCTTCTTTTATTTCCGAAACGGTCGGCTCACGGTCAAGCCACAAATTTAAGCCATCCTTGATCCCCCCATCCGTATCACGCACGCAGAACTCACAGCGGTTCGTACAGCGGTTGGTGAGGTTTAAGTAAAGCTCATCCCCCAAAACATAACAAATGGTCACCTATATCACTCCGTAAAATCTAATTTATTCGCTGATTCCGAAAAAACGTTTTCCGTTTTCTTTCGTAATACTTGCAAGCTCTTCAAACGAAATCCCTTTGATTCTTGCAATCTCTTCTGCCACCAGACGCACACGGGAAGAGTCGTTTCGCTTTCCTCTGTGCGGTTCAGGCGAAAGATAGGGGCAATCCGTTTCTATCATCAAGCGGTCTAACGGTACCGCCAGTGCCGCCTCCTTGGTTTTTGCCGCAGTCTTAAAGGTCACGGGACCTGCAAAGGAAATCATCATCCCTAAACCTACGACCTCACGAACCATTTCGGCAGAGCCTGAATAACAATGCATTACACCCCTAAAATAACCGCTTTCTTTTACAATTTCCAAAACATCGGCATGCGCATCACGGTCATGCACGATATAAGGAAGTGAAAGCTCTTTCGCCAGCGCAAGCTGACGGCGAAACCAAGTTTTCTGCACTTCCTTTGGTGCGCCCATATTATGATAATCAAGGCCGATTTCACCGATGGCAACGACCTTATCCTCTTTGGTATATGCTCTAAGCGTTTCCATATCCGCTTCGCTCAACGCACCCGTCTCATCGGGATGCACCCCAACAGCAGCATAAATAAAATCATATTGCTTGGAAAGTTCAACAGATGCGGCGGACGACTCCATGTCGGCACCGATATTGACCAGCAAGGAAACGCCTGCATCCTTTAAGCTCCCGATAACGCTTTCCCTATCCTCATCAAAACGCACATCATCTAAATGTGCGTGCGTATCAAATAACAACCGTGACACCTCTTTATCCTTTTTGATAACCCTCATCTTCGGGCAGATTCTCTCCCTGTGATGCTGCGACTGCCAGGCGGTCACAGCGCTCGTTTTCTGCGTGTCCGTTATGACCCTTGACCCAATGGAAGCAAACATTATGCTCATCTAAAAGAACCAAGAGCCGTTCCCATAAATCGACATTTAAGGCAGGCTCTTTCGATGTTCTCATCCAGCCTTTTAATTCCCATTTATATACCCAACCCTCATTGATGGCATCCACCACATATTTGCTGTCGGAATATACGGAAACATTGCAAGGCTCGAGCAGTGCCTCCAGGCCGACAATCACGGACAAAATTTCCATGCGATTGTTAGTCGTTAAGCGAAAACCGCCGGAAAACTCCTTGGTCTTTCCTTTATAACGCAAAATGGTACCGTAGCCGCCGCATCCCGGATTTCCGCTGCAGGCACCATCGGTAAAAAGCTCTACTGTTTTCAGGCTCGGATCAAACATTATGAAAGCCTCTCTTCTATCAGTTTTATCAATGTCTGTATTACTTCTTCTTGCGGAAGTTCGGAAACAAAGGCCGCTGCATTTTTATGTCCGCCGCCGCCAAAATGAGCGGCAAGCTCCGATAAGTCAATCAATTCTCTTCCACGCAAACTGTATTTATATCCCTTTTCCACATGGTCCTTCACCAAAACGGCAACCAAAACGCCGTCCAGTCCCATCGGCATATTGGGAAGTTCTTCGATATCCTCGTGTGTGATTCCGTATTCTTTCAAAAAGGTATCAAAAGCGCAAAGAACGGCGAGTTTTCCGTCTGCATAACGCTCGACCCGTTCCGCCGCCGCACCCATAAAGCGCAATTTTTCAAGCTTTACGGTATCGTATAAATGTCTTGTGATTGCACGGGCATCGATTCCCTGACGAATCAAATCCGCCGCAACCAAAAAGGTATTTTCCGTCACATTGGAATACTTAAAATGACCGGTGTCGGTCGAAAGGCCCGTATAGATGCCAACCTTTGCCGCCATAGGAAATTTCCCATCCAGCATCTCTTTGGCAAGGCCATAAATCAGCTCAGCAGTTGCTGCCGCCTCGGGCCGACAGTAGTAGACATCACCAAACGGCTGATTGGAAAGATGGTGGTCAATACAAAGCTTCGTTTTTGCGCTCATATAAAGAGGCGCCAGCTTTCCCAGTCTCCCCTCTGCGCCGCAATCGACTGCAAGTGCAGTGTCGGCATCAGATTCTATTCCCTCTTCCCATACGCAGTAGCCGCTATTTAAGTATTCATACTTTTCCGGCAAAGGCCGCTCTAACCACACGGTTGCCGGGATTCCCAAAGCCTCTAAAACTGCTTTGGACGCAAAAGCAGAACCCAGAGCGTCACCGTCCGGGTTAATGTGCGTATAAATCGCAACATGCTTTGCGTCCAATAATTTTTCTTTGATCTGTTTTAATTCGCTCATTCCGCATCATCCCTTCCGGAGATTTTTGCACGGGTTAAGAGCTCGTTTATGTGTGCGCCGTGTGCAATGGAATGGTCAAGTTCAAACTGGATTTGTGGCGTAATCCGAAGATTTAAGCGATGGCCGACCTCACGTCTGACGTACCCTGCTGCCTGACGGAGACCTTTGATTGCCTCACTCTGTACATTCTCGTCGCCCAACACGCTGACATATATTTTTGCAAAGCGCAAATCCTGTGTGACCTCTGCTGCAACAACGCTGGTCAAAAGAGGAATCCGAGGGTCTTTCAATTCCCTTAAAATAGAACCCATTTCCCTTTTCATTTCCTCATTGATTCGATTGATTCGGTTTGCCGCCAAGTGCTGACCCTCCTTTGCTAAAAGCACTCATTTTTTCTATTTTCTCTCTACTTCTACCATGCGGAAGCACTCAATGACATCGCCTTCTTTGATGTCATTGAAGTTTTCAATATTCAGACCGCACTCATAGCCGGAATTGACTTCTTTTGCGTCATCCTTAAATCTCTTTAAGGATGCAAGTGCGCCCTCGTAAACAATGATACCATCACGGACGACTCTTACTTGAGAATTTCTGTAAATCACACCATCCGTTACGTAACAACCCGCAATTGTACCAACGCTTGAAACCTTAAAGGTCTGGCGAATTTCTGCATGACCCGTTACTTCTTCTTTGAAGGTCGGATCCAGCATACCCTTCATTGCCGCCTCGATTTCTTCAATTGCATTATAAATAACACGGTACAGACGAATATCAACACCCTGACTTTCTGCAGATGCAGCGGCACCGGCATCGGGACGTACGTTAAAGCCGACAATAATTGCGCCGGAAGCAGACGCAAGCATAACATCAGATTCTCTGATCGCACCAACGGCGCCGTGGATAACTTTTACTCTGACCTCATCATTGGACAGCTTTTCAAGGGACTGACGTACCGCCTCAACAGAGCCTTGAACATCCGCTTTTACAATGATGTCGAGTTCTTTCATTTCGCCCTCTTTGATTCGGTCAAACAAATCATCCAAAGTAACTGCGGAATGTGCATTAATACGCTCATCCTTAATGTGCTGTTTTCTCTTTTCAATGACGTTCTTCGCCATTCTCTCATCCTCAACAACGTAGAATAAATCACCGCCGTCAGGAACTTCGTTAAGGCCCAAAATCTCGACCGGAACGGACGGACCTGCCTTTTTGATGCGCTTGCCCTTGTCGTCGAGCATCGCACGAATATGGCCCATCGCCGTACCTGCTACGATGGTATCGCCCACACGAAGCGTTCCGTTCTGAACCAAAACAGTTGCAACCGGACCACGGCCTTTATCAAGTTTTGATTCGATAACCGTTCCCTTTGCCTTACGGTTCGGGTTTGCCTTAAGTTCACGCATTTCAGCAACCAACAGAACCATTTCGAGCAAGCCCTCAATATTGATTTTCTGCTTTGCAGATACCTCAACGCAGATGGTGTCTCCACCCCAATCCTCAGGGA
>JAZSOJ010000164.1:0-5349 GCA_045536855.1 Clostridia bacterium
AGTGGCGCTCATCAAACCGCAATTCGAGGCGGGGAAAGAAAAGGTCGGGAAAAAAGGCGTTGTCCGTGACCCGGCGGTACATGAGGAAGTCGTTGTCCATGTATGCGAAAAGGCAGAAGAGTTTGGTTTCGCCATCTTAGGACTTACGTATTCTCCCGTCAAAGGACCGGAGGGAAACATTGAATATCTGGTTTACCTGAAAAAAGGAGAAACGAGCACAGTAGAGAAGATGGGCGCAGCCAAGGAAGTGGTTATGCGCTCACACGAGACATTGGATAAATAATACGTTTTTGTTACAATAACACAGAATCCGTTGTTTTCAGGCAGATTCTGTGTTATTATATTTATGTATCTCTATCCGTTTTTGGGGTGGAGGAAAATCAAGAGAAAAGAGGGAAAAGCGTGGAGAATATTACAGGCAAAAAAGTGCTGATGACCCTGATGCGCCTGGATATCGGTGGCGCAGAAACCCATGTATTAGAGTTGTCGCTGGAGTTAAAACGACAGGGTTTTGATGTGGTTGTTGCATCCAATGGGGGCGTATATGTTCCAGCACTCGAGGAAGCGGGCATTCGTCATTATGAAGTTCCTATGCACACCAAAAGCCTGGGCAAAGTCTTGCGCTCTCTTTCCTTATTAAAAAAGATTATCCGCAAGGAGCATATTGATATTGTCCATGCACACGGCAGAATTCCGGCATTTTTGTGCGGTATTTTAGCACGCTTTATGCGCTTTACTTTCGTGACAACGGCGCATTGGGTCTTCCGAACGGATCGGGGACTTAAATACATTTCCAACTGGGGAGAAAAAGTGGTAGCAGTCAGTGAGGATATTAAAACCTATCTGATGGATAACTATCACATTAACCCGACGGACATTTTTGTAACCATCAATGGTATCGATACCAATAAATTTTCACCGGAGGCAGATACTTCGGAGATTATAGCGGAGTTTGGATTAAATCCTGATTCGAAAAAGATTGTTTATATCAGCCGCATGGATGAAGACCGTGCATTGGTTGCGTTCCAACTGGTAGAAATTGCGCCGCAATTGCTTGCAAAAGAGCCGAATCTTGAAATTGTGATTGTCGGTGGCGGTAATGTATTTGATAAGCTCAAGAAAGAAGCAGATGCGGCAAATCAGGCAGCGGGGAAAAACTATATTACCCTGACCGGTGGCCGTTCGGATATCTATAAGTTTGCAAACTTAGGGGATATTTTTATCGGTGTATCCCGTTCCGCATTGGAAGCGATGGCCTGCAAAAAGCCGGTCATTGTTGCGGGAAACGAGGGTTATATCGGTATTTTTGACGAGGACAAGCTGGCGGTCGGTATTGATACGAATTTCTGTTGTCGAGGGTTGGAGCTTTCAAGTCCGGAGTTTTTGCTTCGTGATCTTTGTGTGCTTTTTGAAAATACGGCGGAAGAGAATGAACGTCTTGGCGCATACGGCAGAGAACTGATCAAAAAGGACTATTCAGTTACCCGCATGGCAGACGATGCAGTGAAAATGTATCGTGCGGCAGTGGATCCAAAGCGGTTTGACGCCGTTATTTCGGGCTATTACGGATTTCAAAATTCCGGAGACGAGGCACTTTTGTATGCAATGATTGAAAATCTGCGAGCCCTCGCTCCTCACATTCGTCTTTGCGTTTTATCTAAATCGCCAAAGCAGACAGCACAGGAGTATGGCGTATATTCTGTCAACCGTTTTCGATTCTTAAAACTGAAAAAGACGATTAAAAACAGTAAATTGTTTATCAGCGGCGGAGGAAGTCTGCTTCAGGATGTCACCTCCAGCAAATCGCTTTGGTACTATCTGACGCTTATGAAAATGGCGGAAAAACTGGGTGTGCCGGTGATGGTCTATGCCAACGGCATTGGTCCTATCAACCGTGCGAAAAACCGTGAAGATGCAAGACAGGTGCTTTCGCAGGTAAAAGCGATCACCCTGCGTGAAAACGACTCTTTGCAAGAATTAAAGAGCTTAGAAATCCCGCTGGATGCGGCGTTTGTAACTGCAGATCCTGCATTGACACTTCGTGCGTCTTCAAAAGAAAACGCAGAGAAAATTCTGACGGGCATCGGTGTTTTACCTGAAACCATGTTGCTTGGAGTTTCTGTGCGTGCGTGGAAAAATTGCAAGCCGGACTTTTTGGAGGAGCTTTCCGGTGCGATTGATGAGATTTGCGCTGAATATGGATTGCGCCCGCTTTTGTTGCCCTTAAAACATCCGGAGGATGTCAGTGTGGCAGAAGAAATAGCGGCAAAACTAAAGACGGAAAATTATGTGCTGACCCAAAAGCTGAGTGCAGGGGATATGCTTTCTGTTACGGGCCGATGCCGTGTGATGCTTTCCATGCGCCTGCATTCTTTGATTTATGCGGCGGATATGTATGTGCCGACCGTGGGGATTGTCTATGATCCGAAAATTAGCGGTTTTATGAAATATCTCGGCATGGAGCATTTTGTCGAAGCAGAAAACTTAAATAAACAAGACTTGAAAGAAACGCTGAAAAACGTTTTGGAACAGGAGGGTGCTATTCGGGCACAACTGGAAGAAACCGTGCTTGGCTTAAAAGAAAAAGCAAGACATAATGCGCAGATTGCGTTAAAATTGATAGAAGGGGAAGAGGCGTAATGCGCTATATGGGAATTGATTACGGAGACGCACGTGTCGGAGTGGCTCTGTCGGACCCTTTGGGTATGCTTGCCCAGCGATTTACAACACTTACCAACACCGGTGGGAAAAAATTATTTGAGCAACTGGTCGCAATTATAGAGGAAAAAGAGGTCAGCCATATCGTCATTGGCATGCCCAAAAACATGGATGCGACCGAAGGATTTCGTGCGCAGGCAACTTATGCTTTCGCCGAACGTCTAAAGACATATACGGAGGTGCCGATTTCCTTTTGGGATGAACGGCTTACCACCGTTCAGGCGCATGCCTACTTAAATGAGCTGGATGTACGAGGAAAAAAAAGAAAGGAGACGGTGGATGCTGTTTCTGCAGAATTGATTCTGGAGGGCTTTATGCATAGCCGTAGTTAAGGGGAGGTATTTATGGCGAAACGGTTTTACTTGCCTGTTGTGCTGTTGCTGATTTTGATATTTCAAATGATGGCAACGGTCTGTGTTTCTGCGCGCGAATACTATTATGATGGCGCATGGCACCCGTATGCAGGCGAAGAATTTAACCTGAAAGTAAATGGACAGCTTTTAAAGACCTCAATGCCACCAATTGTATTTGACGGATATTCTGTTGTTCCTGCCCGTGAGGTGTTTGAACATTTGGGCGCAAAAGTGACGTGGAACGGCGATGACGCAACGGTTGGAATCTCATATCAAAAGACAGAAATTTTATTGACAATCAATTCGACGAAAGCACTCATAGGAAAAGATCAGGTAAGAATGCCGATTGCACCAAAGATAATCAATGAAAAGACCATGATTCCGGTGCGCTTTGTTGCGGAAGAAATCGGTTGGGAAGTTGATTTTGATACAAAAACAGATACGGTTATTATTAACACCGATACGAAGAAAGAGGAAGAACCCTCAATTGTACTTAACGATGTGGACTGGGGTATCAATCAAGTAAAAACCCGCCTGACGATTAAACTGAAAACAGATGCGGAGGATCCTGAGTTTTCCTATTTTGCCCTAAAGAGTCCGTCCCGCCTGGTGGTAGATATACCGGGAGCGGTCAACCGGACAGGGAAAGACAACGTGAGTATCAATTATAAAAATGTACAGCAAATCAGACTCGGACAGCAGGTGGAAGCGACCCGTGTGGTTGTTGATCTGACGCAGGAATCTTCTTATACCGTCAAGGCGGTGGGGGATGAAATCCGCATACAGATTGTATTGGAAAAACCGATTGCAACGGCCAGCCCTTCGGCAAAACCGACGGCAACTCCAAAACCATCGATTAAACCGAGCAATCCCAATTTGGATGCGACTCCAAAACCATCCGCATCCCCCGGGGCATCGGCGTCTCCTGATGTAAGCGCAACGCCTACAGGTACACCGCCCCCGATTGCACGCTATGTCACAATTGATGCGGGACACGGCGGACCGGATCCCGGTGCTGTTTATATTGAACAGGACGAGGAATCGCCCGATTATGGTAAAGTAGTAGCGCAAGAAAAGGAAATCAATCTTGCGGTTGCCCTTTTGGTCAAAGAAAAACTGGAAGAAGAAGATGTGCGTGTGCATATGATACGCAGTACGGATGTCTACGTGAACTTCCTGGATGTTGGCACCATTGCGAACAGCCAGGGGACAAGCCTCTTTGTCAGCATACATACCAATTCTGCGGAATCGGAGGGGGCACACGGCATAGAAACGTGGGGATATTTGGACGGCGGAGCCAACTATGCGGGTATGACCAGTGCAAAACTTTCAAAGAATATATTGGATGCGCTGATCGATGCAACCGATGCGAATGACCGTGGCGTCAAGGATGGTAAAAATCTGGCGGTTATCCACCGAAGCGAAATGCCTGCGACCTTAATTGAGCTGGGTTTTATCAGCAATCCGGACGATCGGGAAAAAATGATGTCGGACCACTATCGAGAGATTCTTGCAGAAGCAATTACAGAGGGAATTTTAGCCTCTTTGGAGGAAATGGGTCTGTAAATTTGTAGTCCAAGGGAAAAAATACAATATTTTCTTGCTCGAATAAAAAAATGTCTTGACAAGCGGGATGGGAAAAGTTATAATATATAATGCATTGTTTGGGAGTGGGTGCCATGATGTTTGATGTTTCATCTGTTTTAAAGGTAGAAGGGGAGAGCCTATCCGTAGGCGGAAAGGTCTCTTTTTCGCAGGATTCCTTGTCGGGAGCCGGCCCTTTTTTCCATGACGATGTCAGATTTTCGGGGGCAATTACGAACATTGGAAATGTGCTCGAATTTAAGGCCAATGTAAAAGGTTCTTTCACGGTTTTGTGTGCGAGATGTACAAAAGAAATGATAAAAACCTTTGATATTGACTTTACAGAAATGCTGGTAAATAGTACCGACGATGTATCAGACAAAGATGCGGTTTTGGTCTTTGAAGGCCACGAGATCGATTTAGATGATATTATCGAAAGTAATATTTTAGTAAACCTGTCATTAAAATATCTTTGCAGTGAAGACTGCAAAGGACTCTGTCCCGTCTGCGGGGCGGATCGTAATGTGACGGACTGCGGCTGCGGGAAAGATGAAATCGACCCCAGAATGGCAGGGCTTAAAAATTTGTTGATAGACGAGTAGGGGGTGTAGCAAGATGGCAGTACCTAAGAGAAAAACTTCAAAAGCAAGACGCGATAAAAGAAGAGCAAACTGGAAACTGGCAAGTCGGAGGC
>JAZSOJ010000011.1:0-8887 GCA_045536855.1 Clostridia bacterium
CTGCTCGTCATACACCATTTCGATTCCTGCCAATCCCTGATTATCATCACCGGTAAAGCCTATTACATGTGATGCAAATGTGCCGTAGGGGTAGTAACGCTTTGAATCCTCCTGAATATAAATTCCGTAAAGCTCAAGCTCTCGCACTTTATTTGCAAGCTCTACATCAATTTTTCTTTTTATCGTTACGTGATTTGTATTTTTATCAAGCAGTTTTTTAATATCAGCTGCATCCATTTCTAAAACCGCGCCCAGTTGCTCAGCTATTTTATTTGCATCTTTTTTACTGTTGCGGATTTCGTTAGGATTAGCTGTAACCGTTTCTACAGTTGAGCTTTGCGCAAGCACTTTGCCGTTACGGTCATATATGGTCCCTCTGCGCGATGCCACAATATTACCACGAGTTTGCTGTTCTACCGCCTCTCTTTGAAGCTTTGGGCCATCAATAATCTGCAAATAAGCAATTCTTATGCCCAAAATACTTAAAAGCGTGGCAAAAACAACGAATACAACAAGTATTCTTATTTGCAGTTTTCGTTTAGGTTTTTCCATACTCATCGCTAAAACCCCGTTCTGATATATTTCTTCTAAACCAAAGTTAGTGCGGAAGAGTTATCCTCCCCCACACTAACTTTACAGGCTTCTCCTCATTCATATATAGTGCCCGTGTCAATCAAATATTCCATTACTCCACTTCGCCGTGGATCGTTTTTTCTACGTGGTCAACCTGCGGTAGTGCCACATATACCGTTTGGTATTTTTCCGGTCTGCGCATCCCCAGTTTGTCCGTTGCTATACTTTCAACCTTCTTTAAGTCCAGCGCCTCTTCAATTTCCATTTCCATGCGCTTATTTGTTGCCACCAGATTGTTCAGTTCCTTTTGGCTCTTTTCAATCCGATTGGTTGTGTCGGTAATCACGACTCCTCGATAAAGGACACAGAAAGCAGCTAATGCAATCAAAAAGATTGCGCCAATAACAGAAAGTTTTGCACGAGCATTTGCCTTTTGCTTTGCCTGTGTTTGTCCTGTACTTTGCTTCGTCTTTGGTACGGCACGGATTCGTACATTTGGGGCATAGCTCGGCAATTCGGTCTTTCGTACGGCGTTGCCGTCGTAAAAGCTCCTGCCGTAATAACCCTGCTCGTAATAATACGACGCCTGTTCTGCTCTTGCCACTTTCTTCACCTCTTTTTCACAATTATATATCTTTACTTTTTTCAAACACTCGCAGTTTCGCACTGCGTGCACGCGGATTTTCTAAAAGTTCTTTCTCGCTTGCCACAACGGGCTTGCGATTGACCAGGTAGCCCTGCGGCTTTTTGCCGCAGACGCATACCGGAAATTCTTTGGGGCAGGTGCAACCTGCCGCTACGTCAGCGAACGCCGTCTTCACAATGCGGTCTTCAAGAGAATGGAACGTGATGATAGCCAGGCGACCACCGGGTGTGAGGTGGTCTATAAAATCTTCTACGGCTTGTCTTAGGATAGTAAGTTCTCCATTGACCTCAATGCGAATTGCTTGAAATGTGCGTTTCGCCGGATGTGGACCATCTTTGCGCGCCCCCTTTGGTACTGCCTTTTTAATGATTTCAACCAGCTGTGCGGTGGTTTTTATTTCCGCCGCCTGCCGCTCTCTCACAATAAATTCAGCAATACGCCGCGCCCAACGATCCTCGCCATATTGAAAAATGATATCTTCTAACTGTTTTTCAGAATAGCCGTTAACAACATCGTATGCACTGAAGCTGTTGCGTCTATCCATGCGCATATCCAGTGGCGCATCTGTCTGATAGGAAAATCCTCTCTCCCCCTCATCTAACTGATGAGAAGAAACACCTAAATCCATCAGCGCCCCGTCAATCTTTTCAACGCCAAGCTCCGAAAGAGCCGAATGCACATGCTTAAAATTTCGATTGACGTATGTTACTTTATCACCAAATGCCTCCAAGCGTTGTTGGCTGGCACGAATTGCCGCAATATCCTGATCAAAACCAATCAGGCGACCATTCGAAAGCCTGGAAACAATTTCGAAACTGTGTCCGGCACCACCCATGGTAGCATCCACATAAATGCCGTCCGGTCGAATGGCAAGCATTTCAATTGTTTCATCCCTCAACACGGGAACATGATGAAATTCCATTCGGTATCCACCTTCCCAATTACAATAAACCTTCCAGTTTTTCAGAAAGGATATCCGGACTGAAATGATCAAAGCTGTAATCGCCGTCCCATTTCTTCGAATCCCAGATTTCCAGGCGGGTCGAAGCTCCAACAACCGTAACCTCTTTTTCCAGTCCTGCGTAATTTCGAAGTTTCGCCGGAATCATGATTCTTCCCTGCTTGTCCGTTTCACACTCGCAAGCGCCGGCAAAGAAAAAGCGGACAAATTGTCTGGCATCCTTATTGGAAAGCGGAAGAGAGTCCAATTTATTTTTCAGCTTTTCAAATTCATACAGTGGAAATGCAAACAGGCAGTTATCGAGACCCAATGTCACAATTACTGTATCGCCTAACTCTTCACGGAATTTCGAAGGCATAAACATTCTGCCTTTGTTATCCAGTGAATGTTGATACTCTCCCATTAACATTTGCCTCACCACCCTTTCCTCTGTTTCACCACTTTTATAAGCAGTTTCACCACAATTCACCACTTCTATTTCATTTTACTCTATTTTTATGATTTTTGCAACTGTTTTTGCAAAAAAAATTTAATTTTTTTACGATTTATTATAGGTGCACAATATGTTGTGCATTTCGCTTTTCTTCCCACAACAAATAGAAAAAGCACCGCATTTTTTGAGCGTTTTTCTCTCAAAAAATGCGGTGCCTTTTCGTACATTTACTTGTTTCTATCTTATTTTGTTTTTTCTTGCAGAAAATGTATGTTCCGGAAAATTCCCCACTTCACTTTTCAGACATAAAAAAACCGAAACTGTGGAGCAGTTTCGGTTTCATTTTAGTTACGCTTGTGCCGCAGCGAGTTTCGCCAAAAACTCACGTTCCATCTCCAAAATATCTTCAAGCCAATAAACGCCCAAATCGAGAGCTGCCCAGAGGCTTGTGCGCTCTGCTTTTTTTGTCAGGCGAGCGGTTTCGATGGAGTCTCCATGTTTCTCTAAAAGTTCAATGTTGACTTTCGTTGCCACCTTCATTTTATTGATGGTCTTTGTTTCCGAAATTGTCATTCGAACAATAAAATTGTCATTAAAATCACCGTAGTACAGTAAATTGCCATCACGCAATAGCGGCTTACCACGGTAAAACAAAATCTTTTCCTTTGTCTTTTTCTCTGCCATTTGCCTCATTCCTTTCCGGTTTCTATGTCAATTTAATCTCTTTCCAATTCTTTTAAAAGTGCAATATCCATTTCATCATCATTGCTCTTTTCTCTGCCACCGTCTTTGATGATTACCACCTCATCAACCTTAAATTCGCTCAGAATTTTTTCATTTTGAGAATCTAATTTCACTTGAACCAGACTCTTTAAGAGATTGATTGATACGACAACGCCACGACCTGCCGGCGTATCTACCAAAGCGCCCGGATTCGGCGTTTTGGCAAGCAGGTCCTCATATGCTTCCTGCTCATATTTTAAGCAGCACATCAATCTGCCGCAGGTGCCTGAAATTTTGGTCGGATTGAGTGACAAGGACTGTTCTTTCGCCATCTTAATCGACACAGGTTCAAAATCGCCCAAAAACAGCGAGCAACAAAGCTGTCTCCCGCAAATGCCCAGACCGCCAAGCATTTTCGCTTCGTCACGCACACCAATTTGCCGCAGTTCAATATGGGTGCGGAATACAGACGCCAAATCTTTTACCAATTGACGGAAATCAACTCTTCCGTCCGCTGTAAAATAAAACAGAATCTTGCTCCGATCAAAGGTATATTCCACATCTATCAAGTTCATTTCAAGGTCATTCGCCTTAATTTTTTCCAGACAGATTTGTCGAGCTTCTTTTACTTTTTCTTTGTTTTCTTCCAGCTGCTTATAGTCCTGTTCCGTTGCTCTGCGCAAGATCGGTTTTACCGGGATGGCAAAAACTTCCTCATCAATTTCTTTCTCCGGCATAACGACTTCGCCGAACTCCGTACCACGTGCCGTTTCAACGATGACACCGTCACCGGGCGAAACACAGGTATCACCACAGCTGAAATAATAGATTTTGCCGACAGATTTAAATCTGACTCCTATTACTTTTAACATTCATTTCCTCCCGAATACTCATTAACAGTTCCAGCGCCGCGCCCGATGCGTTTGCATTTTGCGCCATGCGCTTCTGATAAAGAAGCACATGATCCATCGCTGCAACCAGTGCTTTTTTAGGTTTTGTTTCCGAAATATGCAATATCGCAGGTCTTTGCTCTTCACACAGAATTTGCTCTTTTCTTCCCGTCGACACAAATACACAATCACGCAGAAAGACCATCATCACATCTATCACGAAATCCAATTTGTCTTTATGTTCCAACAAAAAACGCTCAAACTCGCTGACGATTTCTTCGCCACGAAGCAAGCTCTCTGTCAGGCGAAGCGTTGTCTTATAAAGCGTAATATATTCTTCGTCTTCCAACAATTTGAGTCCTCGTCCGATGACTCCTTGTGAAAACCGCACCGCAAACCGACGGTTTTGTTCCTCTGCATCGGTATTCGCCTCAAAATAACGGGAAGTTTCCTCCGCCGAAAGCGGCAAGAAAGAAAACCGCACCGACCGTGAAAGAACCGTATCCAAAAGCATCGCTGCTTTGCTGACCATCGTAATAAAAACAGCGTACGGTGGCGGTTCCTCCAAAACTTTTAGCAGTCCATTTTGTGCTCCCGTGGTTAAAAGGTCGCCTTCTTCAATGATGTAAATTTTAAATTTTGATAAAAGCGGCTTAATATAAACCGTTTCCATCACCTGTTCACGCACATCTTCAATACCGAGTGTTGCCCTGTCCTTTTTTCTGCGGACATAGATTACATCCGGATGATTGTGCGTCGCTGTCTTTGCGCAAGTGGGGCAAACGCCGCAAGGAATATCTTGCTCATGCTCACACAAAAGCGCTGCAACAAATATCTCTGCAGTGGTTTTTTTGCCAATCCCTTCTGCGCCTTCAAAAACGTATGAATTCAGCACGTCTCCGCTTTTCGCCGTGTTTTTCAGGCGCTCAACCACACGCCGATTCCCGTATATATCATCAAATTTTTTCACCGCTTGTTACACCTTCTCAAAGCGTTCCACATCAACGACAAAAATCGTCGCTCCACCGGTTTCAATCTCTCCCGGCAACGAAGCATAATCCATTACTCCACCCAAATATGGTTCGGGCGTAAAAACGATTTGGCGACGCTTCATGCTATGTTTTGTAATAACATCTACCGCCTGTTGGACACGTTCTTCTTCCGTACCCACCAAAAGGGTCGTATTTCCCGTACGTAAAAAGCCGCCGGTTGATGCCATTTTTGTCACCGAAAAACCGGCCTTGTTCAGTTCTCGCATCACAAGATTTCCATCTTCGTTATTTACAATCGCAAACACAAGCTTCATACAAGTCCCTCACTTTCTTTCTCCAACACATCAGCAGTAGGGCCGCATTTTATTTTTTATTATCTTTACAAATTTCAATCAGGAAATCACCCATATCCCTCGCAGCGTTGGGTTTGGCAATAAACTTCATATTTTCTTTCATCTGCTCCATTCGGTACGGATGATGTATCAGCTGATAGATTGCTTCATCCACGGTAAAGAACTTTGAAATTGCGATTGCCGCACCATTATTCAACATAAATTCAGCATTACGGTCTTCCTGCCCCGGAATTGGGTCAAGCATAATAATCGGCAGATTTTTTGCCAAGGCTTCCGATGTAGATAAGCCACCCGGCTTGGTAATGATACAATCCGCCGCATCCATTAAAAGATCAACCTCATGAGTAAATCCGTAATTGATAATTTTCTTGTTCTTTTTCATTTTATCAATTCGGAGTTTGAGCTTTTTATTGTTTCCGCAGACAGTAATAATCTGCACATCCTCATTCAATTTATCCAGGCGTTTGATGTTGCGCATGGTACTGCTTCCATAGCCCATGGACCCCATCATCAAAAGCACCGTAAATTTATCTTCCAACCCCAATTTTTCCCTTGCTTCTTCCTTGGGGACTCGATTGGCAAATTTCGGATTAATCGGAATACCAAACGGTTTTACCTTTTCCGGCAAAAAGCCTTTTTTCATCGCCTGGTACTCCAGCAGTTCTGTTGCAGTGATATAGTAGTCAATGTCTACATCTTCCCAGAACGGATGGACCGTAAAGTCCGTGATAACCGCAACCATTTTAGCACGCATCGGATGCTTGCGTCTTAAATAGCTGATCGCAATTGCAGACCAGACGTGAGTTGCGACAATAACATCCGGATCATAGTCACGTAAAACACGCAACAGTTTCTTATTCAGAATTGCTTTGAGCAGGTAGCTTAAACTGGGGGTTTTCTCCACATCTCTTCGCTCTGCCATATCATAAAACTTTCCATACATGCCGGGCGTTACCATAGTAGAGAATAAATATCCTTCCGACAAAGCTTCGCCTAAAAACGGCGCTACATTATCTACAACATCTAAGGTTTTGCATTCGATATCTTCCATTCCTGCATAATATGCTTCGAGCGCCTTACAGGTCTGGTGATGTCCCTGCCCCGTCGGCACCGATAAAAACAAAATACGCACGAGGATTCCTCCCTTATGATACACGATTCTTCTTTCGCCATATCAAATATCTCTTTTTATTGTATAACTTTTTCGATCTTTTTTCAACACAAATTTTCATTTCGTCAGAACAGACCAGGCATTCCGAAACCGCCGGTGAGCTTGCCCATGCCTTCTTCCATCATGTCCGCTACTTGTTTTCCGGCCTCGTTAACCGCTGCAACAATCAGGTCTTCCAGCATTTCTACATCGTCAGGGTCCACGACCTCGGGTTTGATTTTAATACCCACGATTTCCTTGTTGCCCTTCATCGTCACGGTAACTGCACCACCACCGGAAGATGCCTCCACTGTTTTTTCGTCAAGTTCTGCCTGAATGCGTTCCATCTCCTCCTGCATTTGCTTTGCCTGACGCAACATGGTGTTCATATTGTTATTTCCACCGCCGGTAAACTTATTTCCATTTGCCATTTGTTTTCCCTCCGTAAATACTCGTCAAAATTTAGCTTTATATAATTTCGATTACGCTGTTGGTTTTCGAAAGTTCGGCAAGCCTCGATAACGGATCCTCTTTCGGCTGGTCCTCTCCGACTTCTTTCTGCGTAAAGCACACTACATCCACGGTTTCCCCTGAAACTTCCTGCACGGCTTTTTTTACTAACTCTAAGCTTGCAGGCTTGGATACTAAACTTTTACTCATCAGTCCCGCATCATCAAACACCAGGCCGATCTTTCCTTTGATCATTTTCGGTGTTGCTTTTTTCAGATGTGAGAAAATCGGCATGCCACCATTTAATTTGACATATGCCACAATTTCATCCCAACGGGCAAGAACTCCCGTTTCCTGTTTGGTCGGCTCCGGCTCTTTGACTTCTTCTGTCAAAGGTTGTTCCTGCTCTTTCGCAAGCGGTGGCGCCTCCTGTGGCATCGGCACGTTTTCTTCCCAAGGCGCAAGCTCTATGGGTTCTGTCGCCGGCTCTTCCTTTTTGTGTGTGACTTTTGTTGCGACAGCTCCTTCACGCAGTTTCTTTTCCAGCTCTGCAACACGGTCAGCAAGCGCAAGAACTCCGTCTTCCGCTAATGGATCACAGATTTTCACAAGTGCAAGCTCATAAATTGTCCGTGCAAAGCCGGACAGTTTTGCATCAATAATGCTTTGGTTCAAAAGCGTCAATGCACGCACCAGTTTTTCTTTGGTGATACGGGAGGCAAGTTCCTTGATTTTATTTAATTTTTCCTGCGAGCAGGACAAAATTTTTTCTGGTTCTTCCGTCATCTTTGCAATCATCACATCACGCAAAAACCCGACAAAACGCTCGATGAATACGCCCGCTTCTTTTCCCGCAAGGCTGACCTCATCCAAAATGCCGAGTGCGGTTTTACTGTCGTTTTCCGACACCGCCTCACCCAAAGAAAACAGCGCTCGATCATCGGTAATACCGATAATATTTACGATATCATCATAGGTAATTTCCTCATCCGAAAAACCTAAGCATTGGTCTAAAATACTGAGGGAATCACGCATCGAGCCGTCGCCGAGCTCTGCAACAAGGGAAAGTCCATCATCGGTAACCTTTCGGCCGTCGCCCGCTAAAATTGTTTTTAAGCGTTCCACAATATCCGCATTGGTGATCCGTCTGAAATCAAAGCGCTGACAACGGGAAAGCACCGTTGCAGGCACCTTATTAAGCTCTGTCGTAGCCAGAATAAACACCACGTGTTCCCGCGGCTCCTCCAGCGTTTTTAAGAGTGCATTAAAGGCCTGGGTTGTGACCATATGCACCTCGTCAATAATATACACTTTTTTGCGTGCTACCGAGGGCAGAAACATCACATCGTCAATGATATCACGTATATTTTCCACCTTGTTTCTCGATGCACCGTCAAGCTCTACAACGTCAACAATGGACTCATCTAAAATGCCACGGCAAACCTCGCACTCATTACAAGGATTTCCATCTTTGGGGGAAAGGCAGTTTACCGCACGGGCAAGAATTTTTGCCGTAGAGGTTTTTCCGGTTCCCCGGGTTCCGCAAAACAGGTATGCGTGCGCCAGCTTGTCGCTCATCACCTGATTTTTCAGCGTACGAACAATATGCTCCTGACCCACTACGTCGTCAAATACGAGCGGTCGCCATTTTCGATACAGTGCCTGATACGCCAAGCCTCACACCTCCAAGCAATCATAATTATAAAAAAAAGCCGT
>JAZSOJ010000084.1:0-3538 GCA_045536855.1 Clostridia bacterium
GTCCTACAACATTTTCGAATACCCTGACTTCCGAATCTCGATGGAAAACCTCTTCAAACAGCAATACCCACAAGAACGCTTTTTGAGCGAACTTGATCAAGAGATTCACCACTATTTTCGGGCAAAGATTGAATGGGAGATGTTTATCACAGCCTGGCCTCCACATATCAATTCTGACGAGATATCACGAATTATTTCCGAATACCACATCAACCGTCCCCCGGAACAACCGATTCCCGAACAAATCCATGTCAACGTTTCCAAATGGTACAAAATCGACGTATACAGTCAACTTCGCGCGAATTGGGAACGCTTCGCGGATTATATGTTGAGTGAGAATCAGAAATATGTTACTTCTTTGATAACAAATCCACATTCTCTGGATTGATGTCTCCTCCTGTGATATACTGTGTGCTACCAATCAAAAGGAGGCACACAATATGCAAAAATCATACACAATTCCATACCAAAAGAGCGGCTCTGCTGCGGGTTTCACCGTGCGGAGCCGCTCTTGCTTTATGAAGGAGGGCAACCATGAACATACTTGAAGATCTGTGGTTCGGCAACATCTCGCCGTGGGAGCGACCGTTCAAGAAAGACAGCGCATACGCAGAACTGTTGGCACTGGTAATCCGGCATCAGGAAGATCTCAATGGGCGGCTGAATGACGAAGAAAAAGAAATCTTCGAAAAATTCTCCGAGTGTTCCACCGAGATGCACGATCTGACCGAGCGCGAGGCATTCGTGAAAGGATTCACCATTGGTGCGCAGATCGTCATCGCGGTGATGACATACACAAATGACAAAGAATAACGAAAAGAACACCGCCTGTAACCGTAACAAACGGCACACGGGCGATGCTTTGCGTTCATACGAGCATCCGCAGAACTTATAAAACAAAGCGAACAACGGGCGTATTTACGCCCCTGTGCGCCTGAATTTATCAGAAAGACGAGCAGCCTTGCTCGTTTTTTCATTTTAGTGAGGCTCAAAGCATGTTCGAATTTTCTACCGACAACAGTTCGAGTCGGTCAACTAAAGCCACTTCGATCTTTTTATAAAAATTATTCTAAATTGGTTAAAAGGCTGGTCAAAGGCGTGAAAAAACTATAAAGGTAGGACATTAATAATAATTTTCCTTCAACTGAAATAATCCACTTCTCAAACAGCCTAAAAAATGTATATAGATGAGGACAATAATATATTTTGTTAACATTCTATGAAACCGTCGAACAACATGCATCAAACCGTCCTGAAAATGACGATTAGTAGAGGATTTAATATATTTGTGTCAATCCCTTAAAAACATGATAGAAAACGATCAAAAAATGTATTAATAAAAAAATTACTGTAAAGCCCAAAACAGACCTCTCAAAACGCTTCAAAAAAGCTGTTAAGTGAGGGGACAAATATTTTTTTGTAAATTTTCTATGAATTCCCTCAAAATCACCCTGTAAAACTACCTAAAAAAAGCTGTTAAGTAGAGGAGGAATAAAAATATGATAGCTCAAATTCCGTAATCAAACAAAGCCATCCCTCGCATTTGCTCATTGACAACTGAATATCAAAAAACAAATTATAAACAGAAAGGAAAAAAGAAATGGACAACAAAACAAGACTCGAAGTCATCGACGGCGAATCGCTCATGGACTTGCGGCTCGAACCAACAAAATTCTGTGTGGACACGCTTCTTCCTGCCGGAATGTGTATTCTCGGAGGCGCTCCGAAAATCGGAAAGTCATGGATGGTGCTTGATCTCTGTGTGCGTATCGCAAAGGGAGAACCAATCTGGAATCTTCCGACAAAGAAAGGCACGACGTTGTATATCTGCCTTGAAGACAATCATACCCGTTTGCAGTCACGTCTCAATCTCATCACAGACGAAGTACCGAACAATGTGTTTTTCGCAATCACATCCAAAACTATGTCGGATGGACTCTGCGAACAGATCAGGGACTTTGTCAAGGAGCATCCCGATACCGTTCTCGTTGCAATTGATACTTTCCAAATCATCCGAAAAAATGATATAGATATTTCCTACGGCAATGACTATCAAGAGATACGAGTCTTAAAAGAGCTTGCCGACACCCTCGGCATCACACTTCTGCTGATTCATCATCTGAGAAAACAGGGCGACAGCGATCCGCTAAACAAACTGTCAGGCTCTACGGGAATCAGCGGCGGTGTGGATGCTGTGTTCGTTCTTGATGTGAATCAGCGCAGTCAAGGCGCGGCTACTCTTTACTGTACCGGTCGTGATATTGGTTACCGTCAGCTTGAATTGCGATTTGAGAAAGAGCATTGTCTGTGGCAGCTTATTTCAGATACCTTTGAAAGAGAAGAAAAGCTGTTGCCGAGGGAGATGGAGCAGTTCGTTGACTTTATGAAAAGCGAAATCAAATTCCATGGAAGCAATACCGAGCTTGCGGAAAAGTATCATTCCTTCTGCGGTACAGAGTTATCAACCAAAGCGCTGAAGCAGATGATGAACCGCTGGCGATATTTGCTTGAAGATATGGGCGTGCGGTTCAAAAGCGGTCGTAGCAACGGAACGCGATTTGTCACGGTGAATTATTTCTCTGCAGGTAATCAAGGTGACGCAAGTGACGATAGTGACGTAAGTTAAGCGGTGTGGAAATGATGCGACCCTTTCGGCACTTGCGTTCCTGAAAAGGCACTCCGTTTTCGTGGACGCGTTAAGGCGTTGTGTGAGCAAGTGACAGGTGGGTGGTATGTAACCCCTACCCGATAAGGTTCGTCCCAAAACTACGGCAATGTCGCCATGAAAACGCCCTCAAAACACGCGATGTGCGCCCCGATGTGTTGTAGGCAGCGGATGGTACGAAACGGGAGGGATCTGATATGATCGTCAATCGAGGACAAAAGCAGAAATAGCACAGGGTCGATATTTCAGCAGGAGAAAGAGTCGGTGCCGCAATGCTGCCCGGCTCGGCTCACTTCCGCCGGCAATGCCGACCGTTTGGGGCTTTTTGGGCTCTTCATGCGATAATGCTTACGGTGCCGATTTTGCCCCAAAGGTGCTAAGCTCGGTGCCTGATTTGCCGATTTAGTAAGGATTTAGGGCATTTTTACGGTGCTTTACACGGTGCTTATATAGAATTGGAGGATTTATAATGGAAAACCAGAACAGCGACAGAAAAGAAGTAAAACGACGGTTTCAGCTATGGTTGAAGCCGTCCACTCTCGAGCTTGCAGACAAAATTTATGGGCAAGACAACTGTGCAAGTAAGAGCGAATTTATCGAAAAAGCCATCATTTTTTATGCCGGATATCTATCGTCAGAGGATAACAAGCACTACCTTCCGGGTGTTATCACATCAACACTCAAAGGAATCGTAGCAGAAAGTGACAACAGAACAAGCGGACTTTTATTCAAAATTGCGGTCGAGCTTGCAATTTTGCAAAACCTTATTGCCGCCACAAATGAGGTGGACGAGCTGACGATGACCAAGCTTCGAGGTGAATGTATAAGGGAAGTCAAGAAAATCCACGGCATTTTTACAATGGAAAAAGCGAT
>JAZSOJ010000109.1:0-8412 GCA_045536855.1 Clostridia bacterium
GCTCTTATAAGCGTTCTTTAACCTTTGCTGCTTTACCGACTCTGTCACGCAGGTAGTAAAGACGAGCACGTCTAACCTTACCTTTTCTCACTACCTCGATCTTGTCGATTTTAGGAGAATTGACCGGGAAAGTACGCTCTACACCAATACCGTAAGAAATACGTCTTACCGTAAAGGTCTTCTGAATGCCGCCGTGCTGAATTTTAATAATCGTACCTTCAAACACCTGGATTCTTTCACGGTTACCTTCCTTAACTTTTACATGCACCTTAACTGTGCTACCGATTTCCAGTTCCGGTAAATCAGTTCTGATCTGGTCCTGTGTTAACTCTTTAATAATGTCCATGGAATATCCTCCTCTCTCCCAAAACGTTCGTGCCCAAACTCTACAGTTAGCAGAGGAACGTCCGTATTACACAAGTAGACATACGCCTACACAACAAAGTATTATACAACACCTTTTTCAAAATAGCAAGTCTTTTTTTCAAATTTTATTGATTTAATTGTTTTGTAATAATCCCGACTTTCTAATAATACTTTCTGCGCTCTTTCCATGCGGTCGGTTATAACGTTTCAAAAGGTATAATTCATCGGCTTTTCCGGACAGATAATTGATTCCTTCGGAGCATGAAAGCGAGGCTAAAAATCCCATTTCCTTTACAATTTCTTCACTCTCTTTCGAAAAGAAACCAAAGGGATATGTAAAACAGTGAGGCTTTTTATGAATGCTTTCTTCAATCTTTGCCTGCGTCTTTCCGAGGTCTTCTGTCAGCAACTTGCGATAATCCTCAAGCGGTTCACCATACCTCTGTTTTGCTCCCTTTCTGCCGTTTGCATTTTTATGCAGGTCATAGGAATGGTTCTGAATTTCAAAAGTTCCGTCCGCAGTTAGCTCCTGCAAATCTTCCCAACTGACATGGGCATAGGATACATTATGGTCTTTGGTTTGCGAATATTCCTCCGAATATCTACCGATAACCGAAAATACTGCTTTCATCTGATACTTTTGAAGCAGTGGCATCATATATTCTTTGACGGATAGATACCCATCATCTATCGTGATCATCACCGGTTTTTCCGGTAGTTTTTTTTCGCCTTTTTCGTACAGTAATAAATCTTCAATGACGATTGTTTCAAATCCTTGTTCTTTTAAAAAAATCAGGTCTTGTTCAAATTCTGCCGGTGAAATCACAAACATATTCCATCGGTTGCTGTCTTTTAATATATGATGATACATCAAGATTGGTAATTGAACACTATCTTTTTCCGCTACTCCGTTAACTTTTCTTAAATTGCCACCCAGAAAAAATACGCAAACAAAACACAACATCATCCAGACCGCAACACGTCGTAATGACATTGTCATAACATCACCTCTTTTTCCTTTCATGATTCTATCCTATTCATACAAATCATATATATTACAAATGAATCTTGGGATGTGATGCTTTGATTATTTTTTCCGTTAAGAAGAAATATGTCTTTATAATTTGTTGTGTTTTTATCCTTTTTTGTGTCATTCTTTTAGTCCCGCTAAAATCAATTTCAGCAAATTCTGATTCCGAGACGGCAACGTCTGAAAAAGACGAAGAATGGATTCGTTGGGTTGATTTCTCTATTCCTTACAAAGCTCTTTGCGATACGTTAGAAGAAGATATTTCCGCACACAAAAACGGGAAAAATCAGAGTTGGATTCAATCTCTCGCCTACCTTGCCTGTAAGTACGGCGGAAACTGGAAACAGTACAAAAACCAGGACCTAAAGGCGCTCATCAAGTCTTTAAATGAGGGCGAAAGCATCGAAACGCTGACGAAGGACATGAAACACTACTCTTACTTTTTCGAAGCTTACAGCGCCGTTTTGGACGGTTTTGTCGGCGAATATGAAATTGAAACATACGATGCTGACGGTAAAACGAAAACCATGGTTAAAAAATACGGGTTAAAGGCCTTTTCACCCATTGCCCGTGGGTATTCCTTCAGTCATTACGATGATTTCGGCTCTGCTCGTTCCTACGGTTTTCGTCGCAAGCATTTAGGGCACGACCTGATGGGAAGTGTCGGAACTCCGATTATCGCTGTCGAATCCGGCATCGTCGAATGTGTCGGTTGGAATCAGTACGGCGGATGGCGTATCGGAATCCGAAGTTTTGACTCCAAGCGCTACTATTACTATGCCCATCTGCGCAAAGGCCATCCATATAACGATATGTATGAGGGAAAAGTAGTTAAAGCCGGAGACGTAATCGGTTATTTAGGAATGACCGGATACAGCACAAAAGAAAATGTGAATAACATCAATACTCCACATCTCCATTTCGGGATTCAGCTGATTTTCAATGAGCAGCAAAAAGACTCAAACAACGAAATCTGGATTGACCTTTACGCCCTTACAGAACTGCTACAAAAAAATAAATCTGCCGTTCAAAAGGATCCGCAAACAAAAGAATATCAACGTTCTTTTGCATTTGATGAACCGATTCTTCATTCATTTGCAAACTAAAAAGCGGTGGCACAAGCCACCGCTTTTTAGTTTGCAATCTCTTCTTTTTTCTTTTTGTGTCTGAAATAGATAACGAGCGCCACTCCTACCACCACGCAAACTGCCGCAACAAGCTGAGAGATGCGGAATGGCCCAAGCCACAAACTATCCGTCCGCAAGCCCTCTACCCAAAGACGCCCGAGGCCATACGCACTAAGATACATAAGGAAAATTTCCCCGTCAAACTTTTGCTTTTTGCGATACCAGAGTAAAAACAAGAACACGCCTAAATTCCATAAAGACTCGTATAGAAATGTCGGATGTACCCCAAAGCCAAGGTTTTCAATTTCCATGCGCCAAGGAAGCATCGTTGTGTCACCATAAGCTTCGGCGTTCATAAAATTGCCCCAGCGCCCAATTGCCTGCCCAATGGGGAACCCAAAACCACCGATATCTGCAACCTTCGGAAAGCTGATCTTTTTGATTCGGCAATAAATCCAGGCCGCCACAACAGCACCAATGACGCCGCCATAAATGGCAAGACCGCCCTCCCATATTTTGAAAATGTCCCATAAATTGTTCTGATATTGTTCCCACTCAAAAATAACATAATATAATCGGGCACAAACGATCGCCGACGGTAAACCATAAATAATCACATCTAACAAGGTATCCTGCGTTATGCCTCGTTTTTTTCCCTCACGTACGGCAAATAAATACGCCAAAATGATACCTAAGCCGATAATAATCCCATACCAATGAATCGTAAGACCAAAAATTTGTACGGATTTGTAAACGGTGAGCGGACCAATACCAAGTCCAGGAAACGAAATAATATTCATCGTATGTACTCCTTTTGACAGAATATGTATACCGGCGGCAACGCCGCCTGATTTTTAGATCGGCTCAACAACAGATAAAACCGAGTATTCCGGTTTAAACTGTTCCTGCAATCTGCGATTGACATCGAAAAGAGTTACCGTTTCTACAACATCTAAAAAATCAAACATACCGATGCCGTTAAAGACATCCGACATAAAACTATGCGCAATTGCATTAACGTTATCAAAGTGTTTGATATAACGTCCCCGGATCGAGCGTTTCATCCGTTCAAAGTCCTCTGCACAAATACCTTGAGGAATTGCCGTCTTAAGATAGTCTAAAACAAGCTTTTTTACTTTTTTGGGATCTCTGCTTTCACCGGTAATTACTGTAAAGCCATAGCCCTTTTCACACTCAACTTCAACACCTAAATCGCCTAAAATATAGCCCCCATCATATAATTTTGAATAAAGCTCACCGGAGCGGCCGAAAAGTACCGCAGCAATAATTGAAAGCTCGATATTCTTTTTAAGAAGCGCCTTTCCATCATATCCCACATCGGCATCCTTAAAACCAAACATAAACATCGGTGTGGAAACACTCAATTTCTGTGAAATTTCAGGTTGTTTGACGTTTGCCGGCTCATTTCCGTAATCACGCACAATTTTTGTCTGTAAAGGATCTTGTTCTGTAATGTGCTCACACACACAGGACGCTATTTCTTCCGGGTTGACATCGCCGACAACAAACAAAACCATGTTGGATAAATTGTAGAATGTACGATAGCAATCATATAAAAGTTCATGATCAATCTCTGCGATCGTTTCCACCGTTCCGGCAATGTCACGGCGTACCGGATGCTCAGAGAACATCGAGGACAGAAAATTCATCATCAAGCGCCAATCGGGGTCATCATCATACATCCCGATTTCCTGACCGATGATTCCCTGCTCCTTTTGAACATTTTCTTTGGTAAAATACGGCTTGCGCACGAAGTCCAAAAGGATTCCCAGATTTTCTAAAATATCCTGTGTGCTTTCAAACAAATAAGCCGTCAAATTAAAGCTTGTATACGCATTGGCATTGGCGCCGTGCTTAGCATATTCTTCAAAAACATTTCCTCCGTCCGGCTGTTCAAACATTTTATGTTCCAAAAAATGTGCCACGCCATCGGGAATCTCCGTATACTCCGTTTTCCCCGGAATGATAAATTTTCTGTCTATAGAACCAAAATGCGTTCCAAAAACAGCGTAACTTTTACTGTACGAGGGTTTTGGCATAACATAAACCGAGAGTCCGCTGGAATGCGTACCGCAATACAGTGTCTCTTTTACAACATCATTATATATTCTTGTCAATTTCATGCCTAAATCTCCTTTCCGGTCAGGAAGTAGACCATTTCCGGTCGGATTTTCTCTGCTACACGGACGACATCCTGTACCGTTACTGCGGAAATCATGTCAATGAATTCATTAAGACCGATACTCGTTCTGCTGACCGCCTGGCCCAAATAATAATCTTCCAGATGACCGACATCATCACCTAACGAACGCAGTGCGTTGATAATGCTCTTTTTGGTAGCGTCAAACTCATACTCGGAGATGTTGCCCTTGCGCATTTCTTCCATTTGCGCATGAATTTCATCCATCGCTTTTTGTTTGTTACAGATTTCTATCCCCGACGAAATTAACATCATTCCCTTATACCGCTCTAAACGAGAAGACGCATAATAGGCAAGGCTTAATTTTTCACGTACATGGTTAAATAGCTTCGAATGTGCACCTCCGCCTAAAATGCCATTATAAACCATCAGCGCCGGATAGTCTGCATCCGCAGGGGAAATTCCGGTATAAAATCCCATGCAAAGTTTTGCTTGTGTCACATCAAAGCATTCTTTTATTTCCTCTGCCTTTTCCGTCGGGATATGAAGCTCCGTCCGGGGAATTTCAGATAAGGACGGAACAACATTTAAGAAACGTTCACTGATATACGCACGCACTTCATCAATGTCGACAGAACCAACAACAAAAATATCAATCGGGCCTTCGGAAAGAACCTCCAGATAATGCGCATACAGTGATTGCGCCGTGATTTGGTCCACGTCCTCTTTCGTACCCAGTTCGTGAACACCATATGGCTCATCTTTACACATCAATTCTACCAGGCGCCAGACTGCATAAGCACGCTTGTCATTAATCAGCGCATCAATATCATTTTTTAGATTGACCTTTTCCTGCTCCACATATTCCGTACGGAATGCGCCGTCTACCACCAAAGGTTCTAACACCATATCAAACAAAAAGGCCAAAGAGCGCATAAATACTTTCTCGTTTTCTGGCAAATAACAATCCGCAACCGAACTCAGTTGAAAGGATAAAATTTGATCCTCTCCCTTTCGTCTGATGTCAACATCCAAATATGCGCCAAAAAGGGATTGTCTTAATTTTGCTACCTCTGTTAAGGTAGGATATTTCTTGCAGCCTCTGCGCATCACATCAGAAAGAAGTGCGTTATACGCCGCCTCTTTTTTATTTAAAGCACGATGAAAGTTCACACTCACCGAAACTGTTTTAAACTTATTTGTTGGAATATAATAAAGACGAAGTCCGTTTTTTATAGAAAAACATGTTATATTCTCCATAATTATCCTCCATACATATTTGCAATTTATCTTGTCCAAAAAGATTTCAAATATTACTCATTGATGGTCGCAGCGTAAATTTCACGCTTGCTGACTCCCCGTTCTTCCGCCACACGTTTCATCGCCTCTTTTTTGTCGATACCCTGTGTGGTATAAAAGGCAAGATGCTCCAAAATCGAAAGCGCTAATAACTGATTTTCTTCCTTTGCCTCTTCCGGCGCACACCCTTCAATGACAAGTACAAATTCGCCCTTGGGTTCGTTTTCTTCATAATAAGCAACCGCATCAGAAAGCGTCGTAAGGCGGATTTCTTCATACTTTTTCGTTAGCTCTCGTGCAATCGTTATTCTTCTGTCGCCAAATGCCGAAAGCATATCACGCAAAGTGTTTCGCAATTTATGCGGTGCCTCATAAAATATCAGTGTGTAGGTACTTCGCTTTACACTTTCAAGATGCTCTGCACGGCTTTTTTTGTTTACACTCAGGAAGCCTTCAAAGGAAAAGCGGGAGGTGGAAAGTCCCGAACAAACTAATGCGTTGATCCCGGCAACTGCACCGGGAATCGGAATCGCACGAACCCCGTATTCGTGGCAAAGCTTTACGATATCTTCTCCGGGGTCTGAAATCGCAGGCGTGCCCGCATCCGAGATCAGCGCCGCTGTTTCCCCTTGAAGAATGCGGTTCATAATATATTCGCCTTTTTGACGGATGTTATGTTCAAAATAGCTCGTCATCGGCTTAGAAATACCCAAATGATTTAATAGTTTCAAAGAGTGTCTGGTATCCTCTGCCGCAATAAAATCTACGCTTTCTAAAACTTTTACTGCACGGTAGCTGATATCGTCTAAATTTCCGATCGGTGTGGCTACCAGATACAATACACCGGGTTTATTTTCCGTCTTCATAATCTCCTCCCGATTGTTTTCTCATTTCGTGTATGCCGGTCGCAATCACCGGCTTTAAGGTCAAAAGACCGCTTTGTCTTCCCTTTTGCCCCTCAACCAAAAGCAAAGAGGGTGCTTCTTCCAGGCGAGAATGAACAAACTGCATTCGTTTTGGTTCCAATTTTTCTTTTTTCATCAAAAACATGATGTCCGCCAGGCGTTCCGGACGATGCACCATATAAAAACGTCCGCCCGTTCTTAACACGTATGCCGCACTTTTAATCACATCTTCCAAGGTACAACAAACCTCGTGTCTTGAAATCGTTTTAGCATCATTTTGATTCTGTTTTCCGGTCATACACTTCATGTAAGGCGGATTACAGGTTACAACATCTGCACATTCCGCAGGAAACAGCGCTTTAATATCACGTAAATCTCCGTGAACCATCTTAATTTTCGACTCTAAACCATTGAGTTGTACAGAGCGCGAGGCCATGTCAAAGACCTCGGGCTGAATCTCAAGACCGGTCATATCTTTACATTTGGTCAAAAGATGCAGACACAGCGGAATAATGCCGGTGCCGGTACAAAAATCAATCAACTTATCGGTTGGTTTTGCAGATACAAACCCGGAAAGCATGACAGCATCTGTACCATAACAAAATCCGTCAGGATTCTGAATCACTCGTACGCCGTCGCCCAATTCTTCCAATCGCTCATTATCTTTCAAATTAATTTCCACGATGTACCTCGACGCCTTTCACTAAAACATTGATTTTCAAAACATTGATTGCGGTATAGTTTTCAATTGATTCTTTTACTGCTTCCTGAACCTCTCTGGCAATTTCGGTTAAGCTTCTCCCAAAGTAAACCAAAATATCGAGGGACAAAATTACACCATCAGGATAAGTTTTAACTGTTGTTTTTAATAGCTGTGCTACATTTTCCACTTGTAGCGCTTCTCGCTTTGCCAACGTCGCAAGAACATGATCCGAAATATGAAATTCGCCCATATAACTGAATGTGGGGCGCACAACACTTTTCTCACTGCGATAGGTATCTGTCGACGTCTTGCCATAGTTCAAAATAATTTTTAATGTATCAATGAAGTACCCCGAAAAATCTTTTTTTATCTCAAAGGTCGGCACGGGAATAACGTGTTTTCCCTGCTCCTTCCTTACCTTTAACGCTTTTTCTATTTCCTCCGGCGTTGCAATGTCTTCAATCCGTATCATCTGCTTCACCGGCGGAAGTTCCAAGCGTTCTGCCACGTGCTCAATCATACGTTCAGAAGTGCCTAAAATCAAAATTTTATCCGGACAAAGCGCCCGAATGGCTTCTTTGACTTTTTCCGCATGCTCATCGTCAGTAAATAACGCCCGACGGACACTTGCAATTTTGGTTTTTTCTTTCTTTGCAGACAAACCGGCAAGCACACGCTTAGAATCTACCAACAAACCGTCATCTATGATATAGCTGATCTGATTTTGTTTGGCAACATAATGCGACCGATAACTCTTGCCCGTACCGCTTGCACCGACAAAACCGATACATTCCATAGTCTCACACCCTGTCTATATTTCT
>JAZSOJ010000049.1:0-5276 GCA_045536855.1 Clostridia bacterium
GAACTGGAACGTCGTATGCAGGGCGAAACGAAGATTAAAATTTATTTGAGCGATAATGCTGCTGGTTATGATATGCTTCACGCAGTAAAAGAGAGTATATCAGAATTGAAGGCGTTAGATGCAGATAATTTGTTTGGACGATTAGAGATTTCGCTTGATAATCTGAATGAGGAAGATTGGGCAAACAACTGGAAACAGTACTTTAAGCCGCTGGAGGTTGGCGATAAAATTCTTATTTTGCCGGAGTGGGAAACGTTGACTGAAGAAACCGATCGAACGGTTTTCACTGTCAACCCGGGAATGAGTTTCGGTACGGGTTCGCACCAGACAACACAACTTTGTATCGAAGAATTGGAATGCGCTGTTAGCGAAGAAACGCATATTCTTGATTTAGGATGCGGCAGCGGTATTTTGTCCATTATTGCAATGTTATTGGGTGCACCGGATGCAACAGTGGTTGATATTGATCCTAACGCAGTGGACATTGCAAGAGATAATGCTGCACGAAACGGGATTTCTTCTTCTGCTTATCGTGCGTTTGCGGGAAACGTATTGGATGACGAAGCTCTTATGGATCAGATTTCGGATAAGAAGTATGAAATTGTAGTCGCTAATATTGTTGCCGATGTCATTATCGGTTTGGCAGATATTGTAGAAAAATTGGTTGTACCCGGCGGTACATACATTACATCAGGTATCATCACAGATCGCAAGGAAGACGTAATCGCAAGATATGAAAACAGTGGCTTTGAGATTGTAAAAATTCGTGAAAAAGGCGATTGGGTTTCCGTTGTAATGAAGAAAAAATAAAGTAAATAAAAAGAGCACTTTGTGCGTCTTGCTTAACAAGGACAAACAAAGTGCTCTTTTTTTGGTGGTTATAATGTTAATATGTATTTCTGAAACTTGTTCTCATTGAGTTTGACGGATACATGTTATTTTGTCGCATCCCGTGATTTGGTTGAGGGGAATTATCTGTCATCTGCATTTGGTTTGTCGCCGGATAATTGTCACCGGGTGTTTGTGAGATTCTCCGCATTCTGCTTGACGGGACACTGGTTGTATTATAGAAGGTAACAAATTTTACTGCGTATAAATCACATACAATATAGCGGTCGTCCATAGGATCATATAGACTTAAAAAATTAGTTCCGGAAGAATATAAAATGCCTTCTTTATATTCTAAACGATTGGTTCCGATTAAGAATTCTACGACTACATACTGTCCCAAGTTCTGCGCTAAAATGGACGCAAAAGATCCGTAATATACTTCGGAATTGCTTTGCGGATTGGCAATTGCTGACGGACTTTCTGCGGGCATTACATTTGCGTTGTTATATTCAATTCCATTTGCCACAGGCTACACCTGACCTTTCTTATTATGTTTCGAAATACTCATCTGTCGGATTGTAAAAGCAGTGTTTTCCGATGCGCACATTAAAGTAGCCGATTTCACTGGGAAAGTTCTGTCGACAAGTCGGGGCGAAAGGATTAAAAAACCAAAGAGCCTGCCCGAGATTAAAAAGCCTGTTGCCGGCGATCGCCCAATCCGCAATATCTAAATGAATTTGCTCCACGTTCATGTTAAATAAGTTTTGCGGATTATACTGACCGTTTTCCGTTTCTGATGCACACACAAACTGTCCGGGCTGAAAGATAATATTGCGGATGCTTCCGCCTTGACTGACACGGGCATATTCGCCACCAGGGGCGTTTACACGGTTCATAACAACTGAAGCTACCGCACGCATACCGTTGTCGCCTTCACCTCCCGCTTCGCATTCAATCAACCTTGCCAATAACTCCCGATCTGACATTTTATCACCTCGCTTTTGCCGGCATTAACAGTATATGTTAACGACAAAAAATGTTTCCGCTTAAAAAATACATGAATCATAAACTTTGTGGCGATACTTGATATGAGGTGATTCATATAAAAACGCTGATTTTTGTTTTGCTTTCTGCAGCCCTGATTCTTTCATCTTGTGCTTCAAATCAAGAAAAAACACCGGAAATTCCGCCTGAGATTTCCGAAATAAAAGATAACTTCACATCGCTTTATTATGTGATGTTTCGGAAAGATAACAAGCATATTTTTCCGGCGATGCTGACAGAGGTAGAAACAGTTATGGCGAGCACAGAATTTAGTTTTTCGGGGACGGAAGAAAGCCAAGCGGTTGGTTTTTTTGATGAACAAACACATTATTACACAAAAGAATTATTAAAGCTTATGGACGAAGTCAGAACGAAGCTGCTAACAGATGGCGTTTCCCAAGAAACTGTATCCCAACTGGATGATTCCATTCACCGATTAACACACGAACTAAACGAGGAAGATTACACAATGGCGATGCGCTCGATCAGCAACGGCATCTATTTGATTGCTCGATTGCTCGACGATTACGAAATGGATTGCATGGGGTGTGTATTGCGATTAGAATATTGCCTGAATCTGTTGGAACTGGAAGCGGACACACCTTCCGCTTTTTCTCGGACGCTTGCGCTCACAGAACAGGTAATTTCCGAACTAAATTCACAGATAGATGATGAAGCGAAAATGTATGTAAAACAAATGCAGGAGAGTATTTCGTCGTTAAGAGAAGCGTCGCAGTATCATGATGCAAAGTTGATTCGGTTAAAGGTTGAAATTATGAGAAACAATTGGAAAAAAATATCTCAAGAAGCGAAAAAAATCGAATAAAATTTATGAAACGACGCAAACTGTGTGTAAACAGCACAAAGGAGGAAGCAAAATGTCAGTAGTCCACAAAACGGAAAGACCGCTTTTAGGAGTAATGTGTACGGTTACCAATTGCGAATATCACGGCGAAAATAATGAGTGTGATGCATCGTGTATCGAAGTTTGTACCTGTGATCCGATCCAACAGTGTAGTGTACAATGTAAAACATTTAAGCCGAAAGCCGGAAGATAAAAACAGCCGACCTTTTCTAAGGTCGGCTGTTTTTATCCTTATTTTAAGCATTTTATCAGTGATTTTCTCATATCTTGGAATGGGACAATCTATTTTTCGGAAAGAAGGAGTTTATATGCTTAAAATATATTGGAATCGTATGCTTATGCATTGCGGTGAAAACTTAAAATACTATATAACCAGTGCAGTTTTGCTGGGCGCGGGAGCGTTTTTAGCTATTTTAACGGCGGCGTATTTGCCGGAATTAACACTGAAAGAACTTTCCCTTTACATGGACGATTTCTTCCTTTCGTTCTCAGAAAGCGGAGCAGATACTGGTGCAATTATGTTGTCTTGCATCCAGGGAAATGCAATTTTATTTATTTGTATATTTCTTTTCTCCGGCTCAGTTATCGGCATACCCATATTGGGGCTATTAGCAGTTTATCGGGGATATGCTTTTGGATTTACCGTTGCATATTTATTTCGTTTTCTTGGAATTAAAGCGCTTATATTCATGTTTGTGTCCGTGCTCCCGCACTTGATAATTACATTACCATGTATTTTATCTCTATTTTCTCTTTCCTTGCGTTTTTCTTTGCGAGCATTAAAAGAACGGGCCGATATGAAAAGGATGATTTTAGGGCACTTTTTGCTCCTGTGCGTTCTTTTTCTGGCCATGACGGCGGGAAGTTTGATCCAATCGTATATCGAGCCTGTTTTGTTGCAGCTGACTGTAGGTTTTTTTATATAAAATAAGAAATTTACTTTACAAATGAGAAAAAATGGTTTACAATAACTGTTATATGTTAACTGTTTAGGAAGGGAGAAGGTATGTCAGAACTTGTCAGTGAATTTGTGAGATATCTGGAGAAAGATAAAAAGCTTTCAAATAATACGCTGCAGTCGTATCGTCGTGATACACAACAGTATATTGCTTATCTTGCCGACCATGAATATCATCACGCAAAAGATGCTACAAAAGCTGTCGTCGTCTCCTATCTGGGACATCTCGAAAAGTTGGGGAGAGCGACCTCAACCATATCAAGAAATATTGTTTCGCTAAAAGCTCTTTATCAGTACTTAATGCGGACAAGTGCTTTGGCGCAGGATCCGACAAGGGATATCCATTCCCCTAAAATTGATAAAAAGTTGCCGCAGATTCTATCGGCAGAAGAAATTGCCTTGCTGTTGGAACAGCCAAACACGGAGGACGTCAAAGGCTGTCGAGACAAGGCGATGCTTGAGCTTTTATATGCTACCGGCATCCGTGTTTCAGAGTTAATTTCTCTGAATATTCAGGATGTAAATTTGCAGTTAGGTTTTATCCGCTGCAGGGGTGCAAAAAATGAACGATTGATTCCTATTGGAAAAATTTGTTCTGCGGCGCTCAAGGAATATATTTTTAATGTCCGTGGGGCACTCTTGCGTTTAGCGGAGGAGAATGCTTTATTTGTCAATATGAACGGACTTCGCATCTCCAGACAGGGCTTTTGGAAATTAATTAAGCAATATGCGAAACAAGCACACATTACAAAAGAAATTACACCGCACACTCTCAGGCATTCCTTTGCGGCGCATCTTTTAGAGAATGGAGCAGATTTGCAATCCATCCAGAGTATGCTTGGTCACGCTGATATTTCTTCTACGCAAGTTTATGCGCAACTAATGAGCCATAAACTAAAAGATGTGTACACGAAAGCGCATCCCAGAGCATGAAAATAGCGATAATGTCAATTAAAAGGAGTATTCTTACATATGAGAAGGGTTTATTTAATAACGTCTGTTGTTCTTTGTTTGGCGCTATTATCTGCGTGTGCACCGCTGAACACACAGCCCCAGCCATCTCCCACGCCGGAAGTTCTTGCAACGCCGACACATGTAATGGGGTATGTACTGGATATAACAAAGCAAAATCCGAGCGGCGACCATTATGCAGAGCCGACAGAGGAGTTTATTGAAAAAGTAAATCTTGTTTTACGTGAGTCGACAGATCCGTACAACACAGTTTTTGAAAATTTTCTTGGCCTTTACGAATATTTGACCCGACATATTATGTTTGATGAAAACGGCGCATCTGATACCGCCGGCGCTCTTTTGAGCGGCGTAGCAAATAAAATGGGATTTACCAAGACCTATCAGTATTTGTTGCATCAAATTGGTGCAGAAGCGCATATTGCGACCGCAAATGATGGCACGACGTCATGGGTTATGGCACTGATGTCCGATGGCTTTTATCATTTTGACCCCGCAGAAGACGTTCGTCTGTCCAACGGACAATCGCTGCGATATTTTGCCATGAATGATGAATTCCGATGAAGTCGGAGGCCAAGCGGTCTTAGGAAGACAAACCAAATGATCAAC
>JAZSOJ010000178.1:0-6872 GCA_045536855.1 Clostridia bacterium
GAAAGACCCAGATACTTAAAGACCTTGCCCATCCACTCCGAGTCACGCTTGGCAAGATAGTCATTGACCGTAACAATATGAACGCCTTTGCCCGAAAGTGCATTTAAGTATGCCGGAAGCGTTGAAACGAGCGTTTTACCCTCACCGGTCTTCATTTCAGAGATACGGCCCTGATGCAGAACAATGCCGCCTAAAATCTGTACATAAAAGTGGCGCATTCCGAGCACACGGTCGGACGCCTCACGCACGGTTGCAAATGCCTCGGGCAATAAATCGTCAAGCGTTTCTCCCGCTTCGATTCTCGCACGAAATTCCGCCGTCTTTCCTTTTAGTTCACTGTCAGAAAGCGCCCTGTACTCCTCTTCGAGCGCCATAACACGATCAGCAATCGGACGGATTCGCTTTAATTCTCTGTCAGAATAATTGCCCAGGAATTTTTCCAGTAACTTTCTCAAAATCGTTCACCTCGTATGAAATGCTGACTTGCCTTTTTATTATACGCAGGTCGCAGGTATTTCAATCATATTCCTTATAAAATTTCCATATCACACCAGTTTAAGTATAGCACAAAAGTACGGTAAGGTCAAAGAAAATATCAAAATTAACGAATTGTTCATAGCTTTCGCCTCTTGTCAAGGGGGTGCACGGTATGGTATACTTGTGGATAGATAAAAAGACGTAACATTTGCTATCAAGGAGGATAGATATGAGCCGAAAAAAACGAGTACGTACTCTTTTGCGCAACGGAATTTGCACCCTGCTGATTCTTTCTGTCTGCTTTGCCTGCGTTTTGTATCAGGCAAACGCTCCCTGGGCACAAAAGCTCAAGAGCAACATCCGAAGCATCGGAAGGCAATTGGTGTCTCCCGCAACCTTTGGCTATATCCCTCTTAAAGATGCGAAAGAAGCGGTTTTATACACCGATAACGAAAAACGTGCCGAGGCAAAAATTGACTCCTTGCGAGATAATAAGCTCTTAGAGCGAGCCGATGGCATCACACGCCTGACCGACTTTTGTACGGGTTTTTCGATTGACTTGCCCGAACATATGATGCCCGACTTTTCTCAGAGTCCGAATTTTGTGCGTATGACAAGCGACTTTTTGGATATTATCATCTCCAAAGAACGCTCGCCATATGAGGACGTCGACGAATACATCGCCTACTACTTAAACCGATTCATTACGAACGAGGAATACCGTGCAAACAACGAAATAGAGCTTCTTTTGGACGATACCCTCTGCTATGGCGAAAATATGGTGCGAATCATTTCTGTCAAAATTGCCGATATGCCGCCGGATAAGAAAGATATCTACACATTTGCGACCATCCAAACGGTCGAGCGTGAGTTTTTCCGCTTTCTTATGAAGTTCCGCTCAGGAAATCAGGAAAAAATCGACGAGGCTACCCGCACTGCACTCTCCTCGTTTTCCCGCCGAGAGCCGCTCGGCACGGCAAGCTATGGCCTTCAGTTTACACCGCGCGAAAACGAGGGATGGAACGAAGAAACCAGAGCCGTGTATCGCCGCTTGAAAAACAGCGATGATATGATGTGGGGCATCTTCTCCTCGCAGGTCTATGATAAAGGCATTCACGAGGACATTCCGCGGATGGAAAAGGAATTAGACTTTAGATTCCCCTTGATTCTTCTTTACAACCACCTCGGCGCACCCCTGCCCGATGGATTCGGTGCGAGATGTGCGGAAGAGGGGCGCATGATTGAACTCACCGTACAGATGACGGAAACCAACAACGAAAATCTTCTCGCAAAAAGCCCGATGCTTGAAACCTATCGGGGAAAATATGATGACAAAATCCGTGCCCTTGCGCGGGAAATCAAGGAAGAAATCAAAACGCCGTTTTTCTTCCGCTTAAACAATGAGATGAATACCGATTGGACTAATTACTCCGGTATCGTTAACCTCTCCGACCCCGAAATCTATATCGGGTGCTGGCAGAGGGTATATGAAATTTTTGCCGAAGAGGGCGTTGATAATGCCATTTGGGTCTTTAACCCCAACGACCGAAACTATCCACCTTGCAACTGGAACAATTACCTTGCTTACTATCCGGGCGATGCGTATGTCCAGATGATTGGTGTGACAGGCTACAACACCGGCACATATTTTAAGGATGTGACGGGCGAGGACTGGCGTTCCTTTACAGAGATTTATGATGAGGTAAATGATGCGTATCTCCCGTTCTTTTCCGAATTCCCGTGGATAATTACCGAGTTTGCCTCAAGCTCCGTCGGTGGAAATAAGCCGATGTGGATTAGGCATATGTTTGAAAATTTAGACCGCTATCCGAACATCAAAGCAGCCGTATGGTTCTCTGCTCCCGATATGGATATGCGCCCCGGCTACGAGGGAAAAATCAGCAGGCCCTATATGCTTGATGAAACTCCCGAAACTCTCGCTGCTTTTGCCGGGGGACTAATAAAAACCCATCCGCCACAGGCAAAAAAACAGTAGCATGATACAAAAGAAAAGACCCGCAATCTTTATGGATTGCGAGTCTTTTTTATTTCGCTTATATCGCTTCGCCTTCTCCGCAAATATCATCCACAGTAACAGAGACCGAATGTTTAATCGGTTTCCATTCCACTTTGGAAAACAGGGCGATCAAAGAAATCGGCACGTACGTCAGCATAAAGAACGGGAACGTAAACAGATACAATACCTGTTTCCATCTCCTGCAATGAATCCGCTTGCGCTCGGTAATCGCCGTCACGCCTCCCAAAAGGAAGAACATCAGATAAAAGCTCAGTACCGTTTCTACCAGGGCCTTAATCATCGGGAAAAGACCCAGTTGCATCGCCGCACAAATCGGGATGGCACCCAGCGCCAGCACAATACTCACAAGCGTCAGAAGCATCGCCGGCATTAAGGTCATCAACATATCATAACAAGAGAACTGTCCCTTAAAAATGCCTTTCAGCAGGCGTCCGCTATATTTACCAAACACCTGATAAAAGCCTTTCGCCCAGCGCAGTCTTTGGAAATATGACTGGCGGAACGTTGTCGGCTGCTCATCATAGAGCATTGCATCTGCACAATAGCCAATTTTTTCGCCTTTGATAATCGAATCGGTGGTAAATTCAATATCCTCCGTTAGAAGATGGTGAATCCAGCCGCCGTTTTGATCCACAATCTCCTTGCTGACCAAAAAGCCGGTGCCGGAAATTGCACAGCTGTTCCCGAGCTGCATACGGGGATTATTTAAAAACTTTGCCTCACGCAAAAACCACAGGGAGTAGCCCGCAGTAATCCAGTTATGGTCATAGTTTTTCGAATTTCGGTAACTGGTAATGATGCGATAACCCGCATCGAACATCCCGTTCATCTCCTCGATAAAGCGGGGGTCTAACACATTGTCCGCATCAAATACGATAAACGCTTCGTAGTCTTTATCCGCATAATCCTTTTCCAACTGTTCGAAAAACCAGTCCAGCGCATACCCCTTGCCGACCTGCTCCATATTATGGCGCTCATAAACAACAGCACCCGCATCCCGTGCGACCTGAGGCGTAGTGTCCGTGCAATTGTCCGCAACAACAAAGACATCCACCAAGTCCGACGGGTAGGTCTGATTCTTCACACTTTCAATCAAATTACCAATCACACGCCGCTCATTCCGTGCACAAATAACCACGGCATAGCGGTGGTTCCTCTTCGCCTGAAAACGAATCGGTTTCTTAAAAAGACCGACAAAAACATAAAAAAACTGGTATAAATAGCAAACGGTAAATACAACTGAAAGAATGAAGTTGAACACTAAAATTGCCTGCATAATATCGTTCCCTCACCATTCTTTTTGACAATTCAAATATAAAATTTAGACACGTAGTCCCTTCTTTCTTATGCTACAAGCACACATTATATCACAAAAAATCTAAAAAAGAAACAAAAATTTAATTTTTAATAAAATTGTGAGAACTTGTTAATAATTATGTCATATCATTTTAACCCTACAAATCAGGGCGCATCGCTTGACACGGGCGGCGAAAGCAGATATAATAAAGTTAATAAGCGTGTAATAATAAATCCGCTATTTTTGTGCAAAGAGGAAGGAATGACAAAATTCATGGAGAAAATCAGAACCAGATTTGCGCCCAGTCCGACGGGTTATATGCATATCGGCAACCTGCGTACAGCCCTTTATGCATATCTTTTAACCAAGCACGCCGGCGGCGACTTTATCCTGAGAATTGAAGATACCGACCAGGAGCGCTATGTCGAGGGTGCCGTTGATTTGATTTATAAAACAATGAAAGAAACCGGCCTGTTCCACGACGAAGGTCCGGATGTCGGCGGTCCGTATGGCCCGTATATCCAGAGCGAGCGCAGAAACATTTATAAAGAATATGCTGAAAAATTAGTAGAGCTTGGCGGCGCATACTACTGTTTCTGTGATAAAGAACGTCTGGACGCCCTGCGTGAGCAGCAGGAAGCAGCAAAGCTGATGCCCAAGTATGACGGTCACTGCGCCCGTCTGTCCAAAGAGGAAATCGAGGCAAAAATTGCAGCCGGCGAGCCGTATGTAATCCGCCAGAAAATTCCGAAGCGGGGCACGACCTCGTTTTATGATGAAATTTACGGTAAAATCACGGTGGATAACGCAACCCTCGACGATAATGTACTCTTAAAATCAGACGGTTTGCCGACCTATAACTTCGCAAACGTTATCGATGACCACTTGATGAAGATTACACACGTTATCCGTGGAAGTGAATACCTTTCGTCTTCCCCGAAATATAACCTTTTATATGAGGCATTCGGCTGGGAAGTGCCGAAATACATTCACGTTTCTCCCGTCATGAAGGACGCACACAAAAAGCTGTCCAAACGTGAGGGCGATGCCTCTTATGAGGACTTTATCAACAAAGGTTATCTAAAAGATGCCATCGTAAACTATATTGCTCTTTTGGGCTGGAGCCCCGGCGGCGAGCAAGAAGTGTTCTCCCTGGAAGAGCTCATTGAAGCCTTTGACTTAAAGGGAATCAGTAAATCTCCGGCAATTTTCGACCAGAAAAAGCTGGATTGGTTAAACGGCGAATACATCCGAAAACTTCCCGCAGAGGAATTTCATCAAATGGCACTCCCGTTTTATAAGGGCGTAATTACAAATCCGGCAATCGATCTTAGCAAGGTCAGCGAGCTACTACAGCCCCGCTGCGAAAAGCTCTCCGACATTCCGGAGCAGGTAGACTTTTTCGATGCTCTGCCGGAATATTCTGCGGAAATGTATTGTCACAAGAAGATGAAAACCAACGAGGAAAACTCTCTGGAGAGCCTGAAAGAAACCAAGGCTGTCCTCGAGACCCTTTCTGACTGGACACAAGAAGCAATTCATGACTGTCTGTTCGCTTTAATTGAAAAGCTGGAAGTGAAAAACGGTATCATTCTCTGGCCTCTGCGCTGTGCGGTTTCCGGCAAGGCATTTACCCCCGGCGGCGGCATTGAATTGGCAGAAATTTTAGGCAAAGAGGAGACTCTCGCAAGAATTCAAAAGGGTATTGATTTATTATCTAAATAATTCCGTTCCCTAAACAAAAAACCGAGGAAGCTATTTCCTCGGTTTATTTTATGCAAAAAATACATGCTCTATCAAAATTTTAAGTCCAATGCCAATTAAAATTATGCCCCCAACAATTTCCGCTCGTGTGCCCAGCGCCGAGCCTGCCTTCCTTCCGAGCAACGCACCAAACGTCGAAATCACAAAGGTAACAACTCCGATTAAAGCGACACTTGGTAAAACGTGAAGTTCGGGCAAAAACGCAAACGTGACACCGACCGCCAAGGCGTCGATACTGGTCGCAATCGCAAGTACCAAAAGCACCGAAAAAGCCAGCGCATTTTCACGGCATTCCTCTCCCCCGTGCACCGCCTCCAGTATCATTTTTCCGCCAATAAAAGATAAAAGAACGAAGGCAACCCAGTGGTCAAAGGTGATGACATAACTACTGAATGCGCACCCGCAAACCCAGCCGAGAAGCGGCATTCCTGCCTGAAACACGCCGAAAAACAATCCAAACTTAGCAGCATCCCGTTTCCTTAGATTATCGATCGTCATCGCACTCGAAACGGAAACGGCAAAGGCATCCATCGAAAGCCCTACCGCAAGCAAAAAAAGTTCCCAAATCTCCATTGTGTCCTCCAAAAATTTGTCTTTTCCCTCGCAACATACGACCTTTTATAAAACAATTCTTCCCGCATCCAAATCCCATATTACTTTTGCAATTGCATCTTCTTCGTTGCTCACCGTCACCATATCCGCCGCATCCAGAGCTTCTGCGCCGGCATTGGAAACAGCAATCGCCAAATGTGCCGCCCGAAACATCGGAACATCATTATCATAATCCCCGATGGCAATGGTTTTCTTCGCATCAATCTTTAAATGACTGCAAAGCTTTTCGATCGAAAGCCCCTTACTGCAACCCTTGGGCAAAATCTCGTACAGGGTTTTGTCTGAACGAATCAGTTCAAATTCCTTTGCAAAGGGATGTGCCTCCAGCATCGCTTCAAGGTTTGCAAGCTCCTCCGCCGACTCACTTCCAAATAAAATTTTAGCAATTGGCTCTTTGACCTCCGTATAGTGACACGCCAGATTTTCCACTCCCGTGACCTTTCTGAAATACTCCATCAGTCCGTTTTCCTGACAAAAATAGATCTTATCAAAGGTCGTGACCTGCATCCCCACGTCCGGAAAGTTTTCCGAGACGCAAGCAAGCATATCAAAAACACGCTCGGAAAGCGGCTTTTTAAAGATATAATCTCGCCTGTCCCAATCATAAAGTCCGCCACCGTTAACGCACCCAAATGGCGCATTCGGCTTCACGGTTTCTATGATATAAGAAACATAAAACGGCAT
>JAZSOJ010000026.1:0-4379 GCA_045536855.1 Clostridia bacterium
TATGGAAATTATCCCTTCGATAGCTAACTATTTCGGAGTTTCAATTGATGAACTGTTTGGATACCATAACGATCGAGATACAAAAATCAACAGAATAATTGAAAAGATTGATTCGTACAACATCAAAAGTCGCGGAGATGACGGTTGGGTAGAGGAATGTGTTTTGATATTAAGAGAAAGTCTTGCGGAATTTCCACAAAACGAAAGGCTTTTGATTACTCTTGCTGAGGTATTATCAGAAGCTGGTTGGCGCACGCATAAAGAGCGGCTTTAGTATGACGATGAAGGATTCATTCGACACAATTATGACTATCACAAGAGAAATGAATATTGGTCAGAGGCTATGAAAATTTGTGAAAATCTTATAAGTAACGCTTCTGATAACACTATTGTTACAAAAGCAA
This sequence comes from Clostridia bacterium, assembly GCA_045536855.1. GTDB lineage: Bacteria > Bacillota > Clostridia > UBA1381 > UBA9506 > RGIG1666. The sequence continues at coordinate 405 of JAZSOJ010000026.1, forward strand.
TTAAAATTATTGTGTTGCTATATAGAAATTTCGGCGAAAACGATAAAGCTGTTAATTATGCAAAGAGAATGCCTTCTCTAAAAAACTGCAGAGAAATTTTGCTCGCATCAGCAACTGATGGAAAACAAGAGGCGAAGTTTATCGGTGAGTTTTTGCTAAGGTCAGCACAAGAATTTTCGGAACAACTTATTTGCGGCTTAATTACAAACCGCAATCATTATAATAGTGATATGCCTATTGAAAAAGTGAAAGGAGCGATATCACTCTTTCATTTGATCTGCGATGATGGCAATATGGGACCTTATCACGGTTGTATTATAAAACTTTATCTTTATCTTTCAAGATTGCAATGGGAACGTGGATATCATGATGATTCATTTGCCGCTCTAGACGAGGCACTTAAGCATGCAAAAGCACTTGAGGTTTTGTGTGATGGAGAAGAACACATGCTTACTGCTTCACTGGTCTCCTTCGTAAAATTCCAGTTAGAAAAAACAAACCAACAGATAGCCAAATCATTACCTGATGACTGGCCCTTTTGGTGTAATCCTGATTATAGCGAAGTCGAAAAGGAAATAAAAGCAGATCCTCGTTGGAAAAACTGGGTTGCCAAGACCAGAGCATAAAATCTCGTGCCAATTCGGGCAGTATATTTGCTTTTGTTTGAGAAAAGACAGGAATAGCCATCATACGCACGGTAAGTTTGCCGAAACACACGGTGGATTCACCGCAAATGGCATGGGATTTACAACTGTAAATTGGCAATATGACACTACAAGAACCAATTCTTGACTCTCCACTGCCGACATGATATAATCAAATTAAGGAGGCGATTGTATGAAATAATTTGAGCAATTCAAAAACGCAAAACAGTTAACCGAAGAAACAAAATATGTACGAGTCTACAGATGCTCTGTGGATAGCAAAGAATACGAGATCATACTGACAAGAAAAATCGCCGACGGACACACCATTATTCATTGTAAGGATGAGCTTGTTGTGTGGCAACAAGTGCCGCGGTTTTTCAATTGGTCGGGAAGTATGCGCGGTAAAAAAATGCCGATCTACAAATGTGTTCAAGACAAAAACCGCACTACAATATTTGTGATAAAGGGGAATCCCAACGAGATCACAGGCCTTGATGAAGGCGTTTTTCGCTCTGCCGACCGTTTTGATGAAGCTTGCGTAAATGTTATGAGTTATAACCATTTTAAAACGCTTTAACAAAAACCGTTCACCGCAAAGAGCGTTCGAATGATTACTTATGAAGTTGCACGTATAAAACGGGAGTGTTTACAGGAGGTGATGTGATGGTTATCGTTACTCATCAAAAGCTCATTCAGTATGTAGCGTTATATGACGAAAACTGTCCGCACCTCACATTCCCCAAAAAGCTTTTGTGGAAATGCACCCTCACGATTGCCTTGAACTTCTTATTGCTGTTTTTGTTATGGTTTCCGATTCTGGCCGCTGCAGTAGCCTTGCTTATTGCGTATGCCGCCTATTACATCAGCATCTTTTTCGGTCTGTTACGCAGGCTGAATATCTCCCGCTGGAAATATTCGATCTTTCTGGCGTTTCTTGCTGCCGTAGCCTATGGAGCGGCACAAGTTGTACACGCGGCTGTCAACCTGGTCATTTCCTGAAAGGAGTCTGTTATGGATCTGCTCTTAAACAAAGATCAAACACATTCCGCTTCTTTTTCGCAGGCAGCAGAAAGTTTATATGTAACCAAACTGCTGTCTATGGATGCGCGCACGATTGACAAATACATCACCCTTTCGGCCGAAGAAATTTTTGCGCGGCAGCAGTTGATCCGGGATATTTTATCCACGCCGACCTTGGAAGATGCCTTGACACGCGCACTGGAATATATCGGGCACATTCGGGACATGGACGCTAAAAAGAACGCCTATACCGAAGAGGTGGAACAGACACTTTATAACCTACTTTCACTTGAAGTCTCTATCGATGCGGTCACGCTGTTGGCAGATGCCCATCAGGTTTTAAAAGAACATCTTGTCAGCGAGCGCTGGCAGCGTTTTTTCGCCTGCTTTTCCGAAGCCAAAGAGTCCAAAGAATTTTTAAGCGCACAAGAGCTGCTTCAAAAGCTGCGGTGCTCTATACAAACATTGAAAAGCATTACGGTAGGCATCAACCTGAACGCACAACTACAGCCCGTGGAAATTGGGCTTGTTTCGCTAAACGACTCGTATTTCACCTCCCGTAACATTTTCACCACCCTTTTCAAAAGCGATCGCACTCCCATAGAATATGCCGCACCGTTGGTTACCTACAACGATGCCAATGGGACAATGGGACGTATTTTATACGCTACAATGAACAAAAACGTATGTAAGGCGTTAAAACGGACACAGCAGACCTTACTCCAATCGCTCAACCGATCACTGCGGCCGCTGTTCGAAAACGGTTATGACGACATCGCGTTTTTGCTTCGCTCCGCACAGTGTATCAAAAAATTTGTGTCGGGATATTGTTTTCCCACGGCAGTCAACGAAAAAATGCAGATCAAAGGCCTTTACGATCCGTTGCTTGCAGAAACGATACGGTCGATCGACCTTGTGAAAAACGACGTGCATTTTTCAAACGACACTTGCATTTTCTTGCTGAACGGCGCAAACAGCGGCGGGAAAAGCGTGTATGTGCGCGCTATCGGCATGGCGCAAATTCTGTTTCAGTTGGGATGGGCTGTACCTGCCGAGCAAGCCGAAATGCGCATCGTGGATGGTGTATACACACATTTTCCGCTTTCAGAAAGTCATGAGCACAGCCAGTTCGTTGGCGAATGTGCCCGCATGAAAGAAATTTTGAATCAATTGACAGACCGATCGCTGCTGCTCATGGATGAGACCTTTTCCGGAACAGCCTCCGCCGAGGGGGCTGCAGTGGCGTTCCAAGTGTTACAGCATTTGCAATTCATCCGGTGCTATTGTCTGTTTTCCACACACATGTACGAGATCAACACCTATTTGGATCGTTTGAACATGCGAACACCGCCGATTCAATCCTTGCACATGGAAACGGTGGATGGTAAACGTACCTATCGCGTCAAAGAAGGTCTGTCAGACGGGCAGAGCTATGCCTACGACATCGCCAAACGATACGGTTTGGAATTTTCCGAATTTTAAACACTTTAAAAGAAGCTGCTCACCGCAAAAGGTGAACAGCTTCTTTGTCTATCCTTTTCTGTTCAAAAATAATCTCCTTTTTTCGCACTTTTCTCCTCTAAAAGTGCGCTGCAGGTCTTTACAAAAAAGGATTTTCTGTTTATAATACTTCATATATTTCTTTTTCTCGGAGGGATTCCCATGGGTTACACCATCGCACAAAAATTGATCGCATCCCATCTTGTCAGCGGCGAAATGACTGCCGGCAGCGAGATCGGCCTGCGTATCGACCAAACTTTAACGCAAGATGCCACCGGCACCATGGCCTATTTGGAATTCGAGGCAATGGGCGTGCCGCGTGTAAAAACCGAACTTTCGGTGGCATATATCGACCATAACACGCTGCAAACCGGCTTTGAAAACGCCGACGATCACCGTTACATTCAGTCGGTGTGTAAAAAGCACGGACTCAAATTCTCCCGTCCCGGCAACGGCATCTGCCATCAGGTGCATTTGGAGCGGTTCGGTATCCCCGGCAAAACCCTCATCGGCTCCGACAGCCACACCCCCACCGGCGGCGGCATCGGCATGCTGGCCATGGGTGCCGGCGGCTTGGACGTGGCGGTGGCCATGGGCGGTGGTGCCTATTACATCACCATGCCCAAAATGTACAAGGTGAATCTGACCGGCAAGCTCAGGCCCTTTGTAACCGCCAAGGACATCAGCCTTGAAATTCTGCGTATTCTGTCCGTCAAGGGCGGCGTGGGACGCATCCTTGAATATGCGGGCGAGGGCGTAGCGACGCTGTCCGTTCCCGAGCGCGCCACCATCACCAACATGGGCACCG
>JAZSOJ010000150.1:0-6685 GCA_045536855.1 Clostridia bacterium
GTTCATGTATTCCTCAGGAACAATAACGTCCACCTGCATTACAGGCTCTTTGAGCACTGCGTCAGCCTTTTTAGAACCGTCTTTAAATGCCATAGAAGCGGCAATCTTAAACGCCATTTCAGAAGAGTCGACTTCATGGTAAGAACCATCATAAAGCGTTACACGGACGTCAACCACAGGATATCCTGCCAAAACACCCGACTGCATAGCGCCCTGAACACCGGCATCAACGGCAGGGATGTATTCCTTCGGAATTGCACCGCCGACGATTTTGTTAACAAACTCGTAGCCGGAGCCCGGTTCTAACGGTTCCAGTTTCATGAGTACGTGACCGTACTGACCTTTACCACCGGACTGTCTTGCATATTTATGCTCAATATCAACCTCTCTGCGAATCGTTTCTTTGTAAGCAACCTGCGGCTTACCAACGTTTGCCTCAACCTTGAACTCACGAAGGAGACGGTCAACGATAACCTCTAAGTGAAGCTCACCCATACCAGCGATAATGGTCTGGCCGGTTTCTTCGTCGGTGTAGGTCTGGAATGTCGGGTCTTCTTCTGCCAGTTTGGAAAGACCGATACCCATCTTCTCCTGACCTTCCTTAGTTTTCGGCTCAATAGCAACACGGATAACCGGATCCGGGAATTCCATAGATTCCAAGATAACCGGATGTGCCGGGTCACAAAGCGTATCACCGGTAGTCGTATTCTTAAGACCAACCGCTGCAGCGATATCACCGGAATATACCTTATCGATATCCTTTCGGTCGTTTGCATGCATCTGCAGGATGCGACCGATACGCTCTTTATTATCTTTGGTGGAGTTCAAAATGTGGGAGCCTGCATCCAAAGTTCCGGAATATACACGGAAGCAGCAAAGCTTACCTACAAACGGGTCAGTCATAATCTTAAACGCAAGTGCAGCAAACGGCACATCGTCAGAAGACGGACTTTCCACCTCGTTACCGTCCATGTCAACACCCTTAATTGCAGGAACGTCGAGCGGAGACGGCATATAATCAACAACTGCATCCAAAAGCTTCTGAACGCCCTTGTTACGGTAAGAAGTACCGCAAAGAACCGGAATCATATCGTTAGCGATGGTAGCAGCACGAATGCCTTTTTTAATTTCGTCAATCGTGAGCTCTTCGCCCTCCAGATATTTTTCCATCAAAGCTTCATCAGTTTCAGCAACAGACTCTAAAAGGTTCAGGCGATATTCCTCAACCTGATCCAGCATATCCTCCGGAATTGCCTCCTCACGGATATCTTTGCCCAGGTCATCATAATATACGTATGCTACATTCTTTACGAGGTCAACCATACCTTTAAAGGTATCTTCCGAACCAATCGGGAGCTGAATCGGAACAGCGTTACACTGCAGTCTGTCCTTCATCATCTGAACAACGTTATAGAAATCAGCACCCATGATATCCATCTTGTTGATGTACGCCATACGAGGTACTCCATAAGTGTCAGCCTGACGCCAAACGGTTTCGGACTGCGGCTCAACGCCACCTTTAGCACAAAATACTGTAACGCTACCGTCCAGTACGCGCAGGGAACGCTCAACCTCAACAGTGAAGTCAACGTGCCCCGGTGTATCAATGATATTGATTCTATGGTTCAACCAGTGACAGGTGGTTGCAGCAGAGGTAATGGTAATACCACGCTCTTTTTCCTGCTCCATCCAGTCCATGGTACCGGCGCCTTCATGGGTTTCACCCATCTTATGAATACGACCGCTATAGAACAGAATACGTTCTGTCGTGGTTGTTTTACCAGCGTCGATATGAGCCATAATACCAATGTTTCTTGTTTTCTGTAGAGAATATTCTCTTGCCACCAATATTCCTCCTTTCTCAAGACTAAACACAAATTTTGTGTCGTTTTATCTGATGGATTACCAACGGTAATGTGCAAACGCTTTGTTTGCCTCTGCCATCTTGTGCGTATCTTCTTTTTTCTTTACGGATGCACCGGTTTCGTTGATTGCATCCATGATTTCTGCAGCCAGACGCTCTTTCATCGTCTTTTCGTTTCTCGCACGGCTATACGTGGTGAGCCAACGAAGACCTAAGGTCTGACGTCTTTCCGGACGAACCTCCATCGGAACCTGGTAGGTAGCACCACCAACTCGACGAGCTTTAACCTCCAATACCGGCATGATGTTATCCATTGCCTCTTGGAAAGCCTCGAGCGGGTCCTTACCCGTTTTCTCCTGTACGATTTCGAACGCACCGTAAACGATTTTCTGTGCGGTTCCTTTTTTACCGTCGAGCATGATGTTGTTAATCAGTCGAGTAACAACCGTGCTGTTGTAAAGCGGATCGGCCAATACTTCTCTTTTTGCAATAAAACCTCTTCTTGGCACTGAACTTCCCTCCTTCATTATAATTTGAAAATGAAATCACAGGTACTCGGCGAAATGCCGCTAGCAGCCAGTACAAACATATGATAAGACAAAATTCTTACAACCCGTACCAGCATCTATTATGTGATTTTCGCGCTAAGATTATTTCTGTTTCGGTCTCTTAGCACCGTACTTAGACCTGGACTGGTTACGATTTGCAACACCCGAAGTATCCAAAGAACCACGGATGATATGGTATTTTATATCAGGAAGGTCTTTAACTCTGCCGCCACGGATTAAAACGACACTGTGCTCCTGCAGGTTGTGTCCGATACCCGGGATGTATGCAGATACCTCGATACCGTTGGTCAGTCTAACTCTGGCAAGCTTTCTAAGTGCGGAGTTCGGCTTTTTCGGTGTCATGGTTTTAACAGATGTGCATACGCCTCTTTTCTGCGGCGATTTTGCGTCGGTAGTCTTCTTTTTCAGCGTGTTCAGGCCCTTCAAAAGTGCCGGAGCCGTTGACTTTTTAACAGAAGTTTCTCTACCTTTTCTCACAAGCTGGTTAAAGGTTGGCATGAATCGTGTCCTCCTCTCTTGATTTTTTTGCGTGCCCGCAAAAATGCGGGCACCATTATATTAAATAAATTAATATAAACAAATGGGTATAAGACGGAACTTCCCCGTCTTGTTTAATTCTTTAACACGACAGCGCACGAGGCGCCGACGCTGATCGCACACATTTTTCCAAGCTGCTGTTTGGTAGAGACGATTTCCATCGGAACTCCGTTTTCCTTACAAAGCTCTATAAACGGTGCTTTTACATATTCGTCTGCATTTTCTGCAATGTATGCCTTTTGTGCAAGACCGGCAAGAACAGCCTCCTTAGACTGCTTGATGCCGACATAAAAATGCTTATCCTTCATCATATTCGGCACTGTTTTCACACTCCATCTACTTGCGCACACCTAATCATTTTAGCATAAGGGAGTGCTCATGTCAATACTTTTTTCAAAAGGCATTCTCGGCTTTTTTACGCCTCTTCTTCGATTTCGGGGACGATGTTTGAGCCGATATAGTCACTGTTTTCTGCAACGAAATCTGTATAGTGTTCTGCTACATTTTGTTCTCTTTCTTCTTCTGCTACAGAAAGAATTGCGGTGTTCTGATATTTCGGCATACCGGTTCCGGCAGGAATCAGCTTACCGATAATAACATTTTCCTTAAGACCAACCAACGGATCAATCTTACCCTTTGTTGCCGCTTCTGTCAGCACTCGAGTCGTTTCCTGGAAGGACGCAGCAGACAGGAAGGAATCCGTAGTCAAAGATGCTTTCGTGATACCCAAAATGATGCGTGTGCAGGTTGCAGGCTCTTTGCCTTCTGCCACCAGCGCCTCATTGACAGAATCAAACTCATTCACATCAACCAAAGAGCCGGCTAAGAAGTTGGTATCCCCTGCCTCTTCGATACGCACCTTGCGGAGCATCTGACGAACAATAACCTCAATATGACGGTCATTGATATCAACGCCCTGCAGACGGTATACTCTCTGTACTTCCTGAATCAGATACTGTTGAACTGCAGACAGATTCTTAATTCTTAAGATGTCGTGCGGGTTCACGCTACCTTCGGTCAACTCATCACCTTTTTCAACGACCTGACCCTCGGTTACTTTGAGACGAGAACCATACGGAATGAGATACGGCTTCGCATCCTTTTCCTCGCTGTTTTCAATCACAATTTCACGCTTTTTCTTGTTTTCAAGGATGTGAACAGTACCGCCGTTTTCTGCGATGATTGCAAGACCCTTGGGCTTACGTGCCTCAAACAATTCCTCGACACGGGGCAGACCCTGCGTAATGTCATCGCCGGCAACACCACCGGTATGGAACGTTCTCATCGTCAGCTGGGTACCCGGCTCACCGATAGACTGTGCTGCGATAATACCAACTGCTTCACCAATCGGCACCGGATCACCGGATGCAAGGTTCGAACCATAACATTTTGCACAGATACCAACCTTGGACTGACAAGTCAAAACGGAACGAATCTTTGCCTTTTCTACGCCGGCATCGACCACTGCCTTTGCCTTTGCTTCGGAAATCAGCTCGTTACGGGAAACGATAACCTCACCCGTTTTCGGATGAACGATATCTTCTGCCGCATAACGACCGCTCAAACGGTCGAACAGACCTTCAATCATTTCTTTTCCGTCTTTAATATCAAAGACTTCAATGCCGTGGGTTGTACCACAATCGTCCTCACGAATGATGACATCCTGGCTGACGTCAACCAAACGGCGAGTCAGGTAACCTGAGTCAGCGGTACGAAGTGCGGTATCGGCAAGACCTTTTCTTGCACCATGGGAAGAAATAAAGTACTCAAGTACATTAAGACCTTCACGGAAGTTTGCACGAATCGGAACCTCGACCGTTTTACCGGAAGTATCCGCCATCAAACCACGCATACCGGCGAGCTGACGGATCTGGTTCTGCGAACCACGGGCACCGGAATGAGCCATCATGTAAATCGGGTTGAATTTATCCAAGTTCGACATCAGCGCTTTGGTTACCTTATCAATGGTCTCCGTCCAGATTGTGATAACCTGCATATAACGCTCTTCTTCCGACAAGAAACCACGCATAAACTGCTTGGTTACCTTATCGACTGCTTCCTCTGCCTGTGCAAGAAGATCCTTTTTCTCTTCCGGCACAACCATATCGGAAATACTAACCGTAATTGCGCCACGGGTGGAATACTTAAAGCCGAGCGCTTTGATATCATCCAATACCACAGCCGCTTTCGTCAGGCCATGTACACGGATACATTTATCAACAATTTTTCCAAGTTCTTTCTTGGTACAAAGGAAATCGACTTCCAAACGGAACTCATTTTCCGGTACGCTTCTATCCACAAAGCCTAAATCCTGCGGAATTGCCTCATTGAAGATCAGGCGTCCCGCAGTTACATCAACCAATGCGGATTTTTCTACACCGTCAATGATCTTCGACATGCGAACCTTAATCGGTGCATGGATGCCGATGACGCCGTTGGTATAAGCCAAAAGTGCCTCATTGACAGAAGAGAATGCCTTGCCTGCGCCCTCTTCCTTTTCATCATCAATGGTAAGGTAATATGCGCCGAGGACCATATCCTGCGTCGGTACGGTTACCGGGCGGCCGTCCTGCGGCTTTAAAAGGTTGTTTGCAGAAAGCATTAAGAAACGAGCCTCTGCCTGGGCCTCCGGCGAAAGCGGCAGATGGATAGCCATCTGGTCACCGTCGAAGTCTGCGTTGTATGCAGTACATACGAGCGGATGAAGCTTTAATGCACGGCCTTCAACCAGAATCGGTTCAAACGCCTGGATACCCAGTCTGTGAAGCGTAGGTGCACGGTTTAAGAGCACCGGATGATCTTTAATAACATCCTCTAATACATCCCAAACCTCAGGTTTTACACGCTCAACCATACGCTTTGCGCTTTTAATATTATGAGCCAAGCCGTCGTTTACCAGTTTCTTCATAACGAACGGTTTGAACAACTCAATTGCCATTTCTTTCGGCAGACCGCACTGATAAATCTTCAGCTCCGGTCCGACAACAATAACAGAACGGCCGGAATAGTCAACACGCTTACCCAAAAGGTTCTGACGGAAACGTCCCTGCTTACCTTTGAGCATATCGGAAAGAGATTTTAACGGACGGTTGCCGGGGCCGGTAACCGGTCTGCCACGGCGGCCGTTATCGATTAAGGCATCAACAGCCTCCTGAAGCATACGCTTTTCGTTACGCACGATGATTTCCGGCGCACCGAGGTCTAACAATCTCTTTAAGCGGTTATTTCTGTTAATAACTCGACGATAAAGGTCGTTTAAGTCAGACGTTGCAAAACGGCCACCATCAAGCTGCACCATTGGGCGCAGATCCGGCGGAATAACCGGAACAACATCTAAGATCATCCATTCCGGTTTATTACCGGACAGGCGGAAAGACTCTACAACCTCTAAACGCTTGATCAAGCGAACCTTTTTCTGTCCGTTTGCGGTTTCCAATTCCTCTTTGAGTTCTTTGGAAAGCGCTTCCAAATCAACTTCAGCCAAAAGCTCCTTGATTGCCTCTGCACCCATGCCTGCACGGAAACGGTTGCCATATTTTTCTACAAATTCACGATATTCTTTTTCCGAAAGCACCTGTTTTTTCTCGAGTTCCGTGCGTTCGCCCGGATCAATGACAACGTATGCTGCAAAATAAAGAACCTTCTCCAGCGTACGAGGAGTCATTTCAAGCAAAAGACCCATGCGGGACGGAATTCCCTTGAAATACCAGATATG
>JAZSOJ010000003.1:0-5179 GCA_045536855.1 Clostridia bacterium
TTTCAATTTTCTGCTTAATTGCTGGGATTAATTCTTGTACTTTTTCATATTTTCTGGGCATAATTTAAGACCTCCTATTGTATTTTATTCTACAACAAGAGGTCTTTTTTGTCTATTGTCCGTTTTTACTGGTTCGGTTCACCATGGGCGTGTTTTTTATTTATTTCTAAAAAGATGGATTGGTAATGATTTTTTCCAGCTCTTTCATGCATTCTTGCGTTGGCGTATTTACACCCTTTAATGTATATGGGATGTTTAGTTCTTCCCATTTGTAAATCCCGTGAGTGTGATAGGGAAGAAGTTCCACCTTTTCGGCGCCATAGTCATTTGCTATCCGCTTTAGATTTTTAATGTGAGTAAGATCGTCTGTCAATCCCGGAACAATGACTGAACGGAGCCAGAGCCTTTTGTGCATCGCTTTGCAAAGATCGAGAAAAGAGAGCAAGTGATCCATCGGATATTTCGTAAGAGCATAAAACTTGTCTTTGTCGCTGTGTTTGATATCGCAAAGGACAAGATCGCTCAGTTCCAGTAATTGTTTTGTCTGCGGAATGCATATCGCACCGGAGGTATCTAAAGCTGTGTGGATAGCATCCGCTTTGCAACGTTTGAAAATTTCTGTAACAAACTCCGTCTGAAGCAGAGGTTCGCCACCTGAAATCGTAACACCGCCATTTTCTCCGAAATAAGGCTTCATCCGTCGGATCTTTTCAAACACCTCATCAGCCGACATCCTCATAGCCCCTTCGGCGTTCCACGTGTCCGGATTATGGCAATAGCGACATCGCATAGGACAACCTGCCAAAAACACAACCGTGCGTAGGCCGGGACCGTCCAGAGCACCAAGGGTTTCAAAGGAATGTACGGAGCCGTAAGAGGAGTTGCTTGTGAACGTCTCGTGATTCATATTTTGCACCACGCTACATTTTTTCGTGGAAGGTACGGGAAATAACTTCTTCCTGTTGCTTGCGGCTTAAACGGTTGAAATTGACGGCATAGCCGGAAACACGAATGGTCAGGTTTGGGTATTTGCCCGGATGTTCCATTGCATCAATGAGTTGTTCACGGTTTAAGACATTAACATTCAAATGATGCGAATTCTGAATGAAATATCCGTCGATAACAGAAACGAGATTATCTTTCTGAACAGAAAGATTTTTTCCAATCGTTTCCGGTGTTATCGTAAAGGTACAGGACACACCATCACGGCAGGAATCGTATGGGATTTTTGCAACGGAATTTAATGATGCCAGTGCACCGGAGGAATCTCTTCCGTGCATCGGATTTGCGCCCGGTGCAAAAGGCTTGCCCTTTTCACGACCGTCAGGCGTAGCCCCTGTCTTTTTGCCGTAGACCACATTGGAAGTAATGGTTAAGATGGATAATGTATGCTCTGCATTACGGTAGGTCGGCGTTTTGCGCAACTCGGAAATGAAATACTCACAAAGCCAGGTTGCAATTTCATCGGCACGATTATCATCGTTTCCGTATTTCGGGAAGTCTCCTTCCACATCAAAGTCGATAATCATTCCATCTTCATTTTTAATCGGTGTTACCTTGGCATATTTAATGGCGGAAAGCGAGTCGGTAACAACGGAAAGTCCTGCCATACCAAACGCCATAAAGCGACCCACTTGGGTGTCGTGAAGTGCCATCTGTACTTTCTCATATGCGTATTTATCGTGCATATAATGGATGACGTTCATCGTGTTTACATACAGCTTGCTGACCCATTCCACATATCGCTTGAAGTTCTTAATAACTTCGTCGTAGTTTAATGGAGCACAGGCGGCAGTTTCACCTTCCGGACCGATTTGTGTACCGGTAATTTCGTCACGACCGCCGTTTAATGACATGAGCAATACTTTTGCGAGGTTACAACGAGCGCCGAAGAACTGCATTTGTTTACCGACACGCATCGCAGATACACAACAAGCAATCGCATAGTCGTCGCCGTAGCGCGCACGCATTAAATCGTCATTTTCATATTGGATGGAATCTGTTTCTATAGAAACTTTTGCACAGTATTTCTTAAAGTTTTTCGGCAAATTATTTGACCACAGAACTGTCATATTCGGTTCCGGAGCCGGCTTTAAGTTGTATAGTGTATTTAAATAACGGAACGAAGTCTTGGTGACCATGCTTCGACCGTCCTCGCCGACACCACCGATGGATTCAGTAACCCAGTTCGGGTCTCCGGCAAACAACTCATTGTATTCCGGCGTGCGAAGCTGTCGGGTCATACGTAATTTTAAGATAAAATCATCAATGATTTCCTGCGCCTCGGCTTCTGTCAGCATGCCTTCTGCGAGGTCACGTTCGAAGTAAATGTCGAGGAAAGTGGAGGTGCGGCCCAAAGACATTGCGGCACCGTTTTGTTCTTTGATCGCTGCAAGGTATGCAAAGTAGGTCCATTGTACGGCTTCTTTTGCGTTCGTAGCAGGTACGGAAATGTCGCAACCATATTCTGCCGCCATTTGTTTCAACTTATCTAAAAAGTTGATTTGACGGTATAATTCTTCGATCAGACGGATGTTTTCATCATCCATTGCTTGGGATCCCAAATTTGCTTTATCTTTTTGTTTTTCTTCTATCAAACGGTCAATGCCGTAAAGTGCAACACGGCGATAGTCACCGATGATTCTACCACGGCCATAAGAGTCCGGCAGACCGGTGATTACGCCATAATGACGCACTTTTCTCATTTCGTCGCTGTACACACGAAAGACGCCGTCGTTATGTGTCGTGCGGTACGAAAACTGTTCACGGATTTCGTCGGACATTTCATACCCGTATGCACGGCATGCCTGTTCAGCCATGCGGATACCGCCAAAGGGGTTAACTGATCGCTTAAGCGGCTTGTTGGTTTGCAAGCCGTAGATAATTTCATTTTCCTTATCAAGATACCCCGGTTTATAGTTTAACAGGGAGGAAACCGTATTGGTATCAATATCTAAAACACCGCCCCATTCTTGTTCCAACAGATGCAATTTTTCGTATTTTTCATTGAGGTCTGCTGTGCGCTTTGTAGGACCTGCAAGAAAACTTTCATCACCATCGTACGGCGTGTAGTTCTTCTGAATAAAGTCACGTACATCAATGCTGTTGTTCCATGTTCCTTCTTTGAAATTTCTCCATGCGTTTGCCATAGTGTATTCTCCTTATATCAATAGTCTACTTATTTAAACGTTCCAGTTTGCTCTTTTGCCTGTATTTTAGTGGCGTTGCACCGGTATTTTTTCTGAAAATGTCATTGAACCTTTGCTGGCTGGAAAAACCAACGGAAAGTGCAACATCGGAAATCCGAAGATCTGTATTTTCCAAAAGCTCTTTTGCGGCTTCAATGCGCACACGTAGCAGATAACTTTTTGGGCTGATGCCGAATTTATCTTTGAAACTGTGAGCAAAATAGCTGTCGGATAAGTAAATATACTTTGCAACTTGCGAGAGAGTAAGCTCTTTAGCATAGTTGTTGTCGATGTATTCTTTTGCAATATTCAATAGTTCGTGAAGCTTTAAGTTGCGGTTTTTTGCACTTTGTTCCCATTCCTGCTTTAATGTTCGGGAGAGCAGAACAAAAAGTTCCATGATCAAAAGACAACTCAAGAAGTCACCCCAGACCTGATATTTCATTCGCTCACGCAAAATGCGGTTCATTACGTGAACAATATCGTTTTTCTTATTCAGTTTTAAGTGAATATAGTCGCCGGTTGCATCGTCTTCTATGTACTCAATAAAATCGTTGAGCGAAACGTGACTATTTAAATCATCCTTTTTCGCTTTGAACTTAAAGCTCAAAACGATAAACTCACAACTTTCGGATTTGACAATGAATTTATGTGCACGCCCCGGCTTAATTACGACGACGGAGTGGGGCGTCATATTGACATCAATCCCTTCGATCTGGTAAACGGCATTTCCTTTTTTGATATATGCCATTTCATAGTGGTCGTGGCGGTTGACGGTCATGGACCAATTTGAGTCGTGAATTTTCTCAATTGTTTTGACGATTGCGGGCATATAAGACAGAGTATCAACCAGCTCTTCCCACGCTTTTGGCAGTTGTCCTGTTGGTTGTTGCAAGCGCACCACGTCCTTTATGAAATGAATGAAAATAGTTAAATTTATTCTATTTCTATTATACAATCAAAAACATAAAAAGTCTATAATTTTTTTGCTTTTTACAAATTTTTCTTTACGGAATTTGAAATTGCTGATATAATGTAAATAAGTATTTATGAAATGAAGGGGAACCAATGATCAATAAGCGTGTTTTGAAAACTTATTTTCAGAAACTGGACTATATTTCGCTTTTCGTAGCGGTTTTGCTTGCTGTCTTTGGTATGGTTGCGATTTTTTCTGCCAGCCGCAGTCTGGATGCGGGAAATCGGCAGATTGTGGTACAGCTTGTAGCGACGCTTTTAGGTGTCGGTTTCATGTTTGTGTTGACTTGGATTGATTATGAAAGCTATACAGAGTTTGCAAGATATATTTTTATCGGCAGTGTAGTTATTTTATTGTTTGTGCTTTTTTTTGGAGAGGGAAAAGAGGAGACCGGTGCCAACAGTTGGATTCGTATTTCGGGCATTGGTATTCAGCCGTCGGAGCTCGTTAAGCTTGCCTTTGCAATTACGTTTTCCATCCATTTGACCAAGGTGAAAGAAAACATCAATTCCATACGGACAATACTGTTGCTGTTTGTACATTTTGCCATTTTGTTTGCGTTGGTAATCCTGCAAAACGATACCGGAACAGCGCTGGTGTTCTTAGTAATGTTTATAGCCATGTTGTATGTTGCCGGTGTGTCTTATAAATATGTTCTGGCAGCGATTGGTGTTGGAACGGCCTCGCTTCCGCTTCTGTGGTTTTTGTTGTCGGACTATCAAAAGAACCGTATTTTGGTTTTTCTGAATCCGGAAATTGATCCGGCGGGCGCAGGCTTTCAGGTGATCCAGTCAAAGATTGCAGTAGGCTCGGGACAAGTGTTTGGCAGGGGATATATGCAAGGGCCGCAGAATCAGCTGGGAATGCTCCCTGAAAAAAACACAGACTTTATTTACGGCGTTATAGGAGAAGAATTTGGCTTTATTGGGGCGCTTGTTGTTTTGTCGCTTTTGATTGTGTTGATTGCACGTTGCATTTATGTGGCACAACACGCCAAAAACGATATGGGCAGTTA